>CAMFKC010000046.1 GCA_945956975.1 uncultured Methylocystaceae bacterium
GTCGTGACGAGCGACATGACGCAGCAGACGAGGATGAGGCGATATTTTCCGTAGCGGTCGCCGGCAATGCCGAAGGCCGGCTGCAGCAGGCCGTAAGTCAGCGAATAGGCGGTCGCGACGATCGCGGCGTCGCCGGGCGTGACGCGGAATTCGCTGGCGAGTTGCGGCAGCAGGCCATCGCAGATGCGCGTCGTCGCCGCGCTCGCGAAGGCGGCGACCGCGAGCAGGACGATGGCGCGGCCGGCGGTGGATGATGATTCAGTCACGGGCGGCCTGACCCCCTCCCTTGCCCTCCCCCGCTTTGCGGGAAAGGGGACGGCAGGCGCCCGTAGTCAGCGCTGTTGCATGAAGTAAGCGCTCTGCTCCCTCTCCCGCGAAGCGGGGGAGGGCGGGGAAGGGGCCGAGCGGCATACCGCTCACGTCGGTTTCGCGCTCGCCAAAAACTCGCCCATGCGCGCCAGCGCTTTGCGGATATTGTCGGCGGAATTGGCGTAGGAGAGGCGGATGTAGCCTTCGCCGTGCACGCCGAAATCGGGGCCGCCGATCGTCGCGACGCCCGCCTCTTCCAGCAGCGCAGAGGCGAGCTTCTTCGCCTTCCAGCCGGTCTTCGAAATGTTCGGGAAGGCGTAGAAGGCGCCCTTGGGCGTGGCGGCCGAGACGTTCGGCAATCCGTTCAGCCCCTCCACCACGATCTTGCGGCGGGCGTCGAACTCCTTGAGCATCGCATGCACGGCGTCCTGCGGGCCTTCGAGCGCGGCGATGCCAGCGAATTGCGTTGCGGCGTTGGTGCAGGAGAAGGAATTGACCGCGAGCTTGCGCGCGTTCTCGTAGAGCGCCTTCGGCCAGACCGACCAGCCGAGCCGCCAGCCCGTCATCGCGTAGGTCTTGGACGCGCCGTCGAGCAGGATGAGGCGGTCGCGGATTTGCGGGTAGGCGAGCAGGGTCTGGTGGACCTCGCCGTCGTAGGTCATCTGGCCGTAGATCTCGTCGGACATGATGGCGACGTCCGGGTGCTTCTCGAGCCCCTTCACCAGCGCATCGATCTCGGCCTTCGGCGTCACGCCGCCTGTCGGATTGGCGGGCGAGTTGAGGATCAGCAGCCGGGTCTTGGGCGTGATCAGCGACAGCGTCTCCTCCGCCGAGAAGGCGAAGCCGTTTTCCTCGCGGATCGGCACAGGAATCGGCGTCGCGCCGGTATATTCGATCATCGAGCGGTAGATCGGGAAGCCGGGGTCGGGATACATGATCTCCGCGCCCGGCTCGCCGAACATCAGGATCGCCATGTACATGGTCACCTTGCCGCCGGGCACGACCATGACGAGTTCGGGCGAGACATCGACATTCAGCCGGCGATGCAGGTCGGCGGTGATCGCCTCGCGCAGCGGCAGGATGCCGGTCGCCGGCGTATAGCCGTGGTGGCCGTCGCGCAGCGCCTTGATCGCGGCTTCCACGATATGGCCGGGCGTCTGGAAGTCCGGCTGGCCGATGCCGAGGTTGATGATGTCGCGGCCCTGGCGCTGGAGGTCGGTCGCGCGGGCGAGAACGGCGAAGGCGTTCTCCTCGCCGATGCGCGCGAAGGCGGGAACGACATGCAGCATGGGGCTTCCTCGGGCCAAGGTCTTGTTGCGCCCTTGATCCGGGAAATGCGGGGCGGGGTCAACCGCTGAAATGTCAGTTGGGACCGCGAGCCTTCAGGCTCGCCAAGGCAAAGCGAGCCTGACGGCTCGCGGTCCAGCCTAACCCCCGTTGAACTTCTTCACCGCCTCTTCCACCGTCGCGCGCTGGCTGGCGGAGAGCTGCGTCAGGCGGCCGTCGAGCCATTCGTCCTGAATGCCACGCGCCCGGGCGAGCAGATGCCATTTCATGGCTTCGACCAGATTGGCCTGCACGCCGCGGCCAGCCGCCAGCAAGCGCGCCGCGCGGTTCTGCGCCACGGGATTGTTGCGCTGGGCGGCCTTGAGGAACCAGCGGGCGGCGCCGGCCTCGTCCTTCAATGTCCCCTCGCCATTGAAGAGCATGATCGCGTATTCGACCATGCCGGGCACATTGTCGCCTTCGGCGGCCTGCTTGAACCAAGTGGCGGCCTCGACGTCGTTGTGATCGACGCCGCGGCCGTTGTGGTAGAGCACGCCGAGCGAATAGGCGGCGTCGGCGCTGCCCGCGGCCGCGCCGCGCAGGAAGTAATCTGTCGCCTTCCTGAAGTCGGGCGCACCGGGCGTATCCTCGATCGCCATGACGCCGAGATTGTAGAGCGCTTCCGCGTGGCCCTTTTCGGCGGCGCGCTCAAACTGCTTCTGCGCCGCGGCGCGGTCCAGCGAGACGCCGTCGCCCTTCAGCAGCGCCACGCCATAGGCGAAGGCAGCGTTGGCGTCGCCGAGATCGGCGGCCAGCCGAAACCAGCGCGCGGCCTCCTTCAGGTCGCGCGGCGCGCCGCTGCCCTCCCGATAGAGCTGCCCGAGCAAGGTCATGGCGGCGGCGTCGGTCTTGTTGGCCTCGACACGTTTCAGCGCGAGCTGAAACGCGCTCGCGTAGAAACCGCGCTGATAGGCTGCGAACGGGTCGGCGGCCTCCTCGAAGCCTGGCGCGACGGGAGGCTTTACCGCCTCGGGCGCCTGGGTCGGCCTCAGGTCGCTGTTGGCTTGCGCATGCGCGGCCGAAACGAAAGCGAGCGCCGCAAGCGCAAGAGCCGCGCGCCTCAAGCGATCGCTCCTGCCGAACGCGACGCCGCTTCCGAAACCGCGGCGGCCGGCCCGCGCGGGTCGTCCCAGACTGCGGATTCCAGCGCGATGAATTCGGCGCCTGCGTCCGCGAGCGGCTCGATTTCTTCCAGTGTGCGCGCGAAGGCGACGCAGGGCACGTTGAAGATTTCGGCCCACCATTGCGTGCGCTCGAGAATGTCCAGATCGGTGGCCGGGTCGTCGGGACCGCCAAACATCAGATAATCGACGTCCTGCTCGCCTGCCGTCATGCACTCGTCGCGGTCGCCAAGGCCGCTCACGCCGACGATGCGTTCGGGCTTGAGGCTGTCGATGGCCTCGCCGAGGGCCTGGACGCCGCCCGAGACGTGCGCGCCATCGGCGCCTGCACGGGCCGCAAGCTGTGCGTCCTCGGCGATCAGCAAAGCCGCGCCATTGTCCTGGGCCAGCGGCGTCAAGGCGCGCAGGATCGTCTTTCGCTGGCTCGGATCCTTGGTCGAGAAGCGGGCGAGCACGCAGGCGACGTCGCCGGCGCCGAGCGCAGCAGCGAGAGCCTTGTCGAACGGGGCCACCGCCTCGAGCGGCGGGGTGATCAGGTAGAGGCGGGCCGGAGGGGCCTCGGGGTCGCGCGCCATCGCTTCAATCCTCGTGGGAATCGCGGATGTATTCATACGCAAATTCGGCGAAAGCGCGGAAAGATTGTTTTCCCGGCGGGGCGCGTCAAAATCCGGCGTAGCGAAGGAGGAGCCGATGAAAGCCCGACTCGATTACGCCGCCGCGGCGCCGGAAGTGCGCACGATCCTGCTCGACCTCTGGAAGAAGGTGGAGGGACTGGGGCTGGAGCCGTCGCTGCTCCATCTCGTCTATCTGCGCGCGTCGCAGATCAACGGCTGCGGCTTCTGCGTCGACATGCATTCCAAGGACATGCGCGCGATCGGCGAAAGCGAGGAGCGCGTCTACATGACGAGCGTATGGCGCGAGAGCGCGCTCTACTCCCCGCGAGAACGCGCGGCGCTGGCTTGGACGGAAGCCGTGACGAAGCTCGAGAATCGCGAGGTGCCGGACGCCGTGTTCGAGGAGGCGCGGGCGCAATTCTCGGAGAGCGATCTCGCGAAGCTGACGCTGGCGATCGTCGAGATCAATTGCTGGAACCGGATGAACGTCGCGTTTCGCACGCCTGCGGGGAGCTACAAGCCGCGGGTGTCGGTGCGGGCGGGGTAAGCCGGGAGCGCCGGCGGTCCCGGATGTGCAATCCGCGAAGGCAAAAAAATGGACCGCGAGCCTTCAGGCTCGCAGTCCTCGATGCAATCCGTGCGAGCCTGAAGGCTCGCGGTCCAATCACGCGAACTTCGGATCCAGATCGCCCTTGGCGTATTTCGTCGCCATTTCGGCGAGCGTGGCGATGCGCTTGATCTTTGAGGCGTTGCCGGCGGTTCCGAATTCCTCGAGGCGCTGCTTGCAGATCTTGGTCATCGCTTCCTGCGCAGGCTTTAGATACTTGCGCGGGTCGAACTCGCCGGGATGCTCGGCGAAGACCTTGCGGATCTGGCCGGTGATCGCCATGCGGTTGTCGGTGTCGATGTTGATCTTGCGCACGCCGTTCTTGATGCCGCGCTGGATCTCTTCCACCGGCACGCCCCAGGTCTGGGGCATCTTGCCGCCGAACTTGTTGATGACGTCCTGCAGGTCCTGCGGCACCGAGGACGAGCCGTGCATGACGAGATGCATGTTCGGCATCTTGCGGTGGATTTCCTCGATCACGTTCATCGCGAGCACCTTGCCGTCGGGCTTGCGCGTGAACTTGTAGGCGCCGTGCGAGGTGCCCATGGCGATCGCCAGCGCGTCGACCTTGGTCTCCTTCACGAACTTCACGGCTTCGTCGGGATTGGTCAGAAGCTGGTCGTGGCTGAGCTTGCCCTCGGCGCCGTGGCCGTCTTCCTTCTCGCCTTCGCCGGTCTCGAGGCTGCCCAGCACGCCGAGTTCGCCTTCGACCGAGATGCCGCCGAGATGGGCCATGTCGGTCACCGTCTTGGTCACGCCGACATTGTAGGTCCAGTCGGCGGGCGTCTTGCCGTCTTCCTTCAGCGAGCCGTCCATCATGACGGAGGTGAAGCCCGCCTGGATGGCGGTCATGCAGGTGGCCGGGCCGTTGCCGTGGTCGAGGTGCACGCAGACGGGAATGTGCGGATAGATTTCCACCAGCGCGTCCATCATGTGCTTGAGCATGATGTCGTTGGCGTACTGGCGCGCGCCGCGCGAGGCCTGGATGATGACGGGCGCGTCGACCGCGTCGGCGGCGACCATGATCGCCAGCGCCTGTTCCATATTGTTGATGTTGAAGGCCGGGACGCCATAGCCGTGCTCGGCGGCGTGATCCAGCAATTGTCTCATCGTGATGCGGGCCATTCGGACAGGCTCCCTTCGGATTTTTTTCGATAACCCGCGCGGTGTAACTCAGGATTGTGCGGAAAACCAGACGGCAGGCGGGATTCCGGGCATTCTCGCACCCGATACTTAAGGCGTTGCTACCATGCGGGCGATGGTCCAGACGCCCATGGCGGCCATCATCAGGCTCTCGGTCATGGAGACGAAACCGAGCGGCGTCGAACTGTCGCCGCCGACGCAAGCGCATTTGAGTTCGCGCTTGTCGAGATAGACCGCCTTGAAAACGGATACCGCGCCAACGGCGCCGATGAACAGGGCGATCGGGCCCGAAATCAGCGGCCAGATGCGGCCCGCCATCAGCACGCCGGCGGCGGCCTCCAGATATGCGTAGACATAGGCATAGGGCACGAAGCGGCGGGCGAGCAGGTCGTAATTGAGGAACATGGTCGAGAAGCTCTCGACGTCGCGCAGCTTCTGGACGGCGAGCAGGCACATGGCCAGCGCCACGAAACGCTGGATCGCGGCCACAACGCCGTCGCCGATCCCGATGGCGAGCGACAGCGCGATCAGCGCCGCCACGGCAAAGATCACGATGACCGGCCGATAGGTCGGTTCATCCTTCGGACGCGGCGGGTCGCCGAAATAGGTCCGCAGGTCGTCGTAGCCGCCGATGCGCGCGCCATCGACGAAGGTCTGCGGGGTGGTCTTCACGCCCTGCTGGCGCTGGAAGGCGTCGGTTTCCTCGCGGGTCGTCAGCCAGTGATCTGAGACATCGAAGCCGTGGCTCTCCAGAATGTATTTCGATTTCATTCCGTAGGGACAGACGTGCTCGGGCATGACCATCCGGTAGAGGTCCGCCTTCTTCGTCATCGCGCGCTCCGCAAATCGTCGGCCAATATTCGCCAACAAAACGAGGCTGGACAGGTTCCGCTCAGAAGCCGCGAACGACGAATACGCCATAGAGCGCCGCAATCGTCGTCACGGTCAAAACCGCGTTCACGCCGACCATCAGCCAGCGTGGGATATGCGGGACGTCCGGCGAAGGCGCGACAATGCGAAACAGGATGCGCCACACCGCCGCGACGAAGCAGAAGACCGCAAACAGCAGCAGCGCGGCTGTTGCAAGCTTGATGACGAGGGGCGGCACGACGCCGTCAAGCAGCTTCGAGGCGCCGACGCCGCTTGCAAGGCCGACGAGTCCGGTCCGCACCCAGGCGGCATAGGTGCGCTCGAAGGCGAGCGCTGTCCTGTCGGCGGCGAGTTCGGTGGTGCGCTCCGCCGACGTTTTGGCCGCGTGCGCGGCGACCGCTGTCGAGACAGCGGCCGCCTGGGTGTTCTTGGCGACCTGCTCGGATTTGGCCGCGGCCTTTTCCAGTGCGCGACTCGAATCTTGGTTTTCGGTCATGCCCCGCGCCCGCTCAGGCGCGAAGCGCCTCGACGCCGGGGAGAGCCTTGCCCTCCATCCATTCGAGGAAGGCGCCGCCAGCGGTTGAAATATAGGTCAGGTCGTCGGCGACGCCGGCGTGGTTCATCGCAGCCACCGTATCGCCGCCGCCGGCGACCGCAATCAGCTTGCCCGCCTTGGCGAGCGCGCCGGCGTGATGGGCTGCAGCGACCGTGCCCTTGTCGAACGGCGTGAGCTCGAAGGCGCCGAGCGGGCCGTTCCAAACGAGCGTGGACGCCTCCGAGATGGCCGCGTTGATGCGCTCGATCGAGCGCGGGCCGACGTCGAGGATCATGGCGTCGTCGGGGATCGCGTCGAGCCCGTAGACCTGGTTCGGCGCGTTGGCGGCGAAGTGATAGGCGATAGTCGCGTCCACCGGCAGGATGATCGCGCAGCGCGCGGCGTCGGCCTTGGCCATGATCTCGCGGGCGGTGTTCGCGAGATCTTTCTCGCAGAGGCTCTTGCCGACATTGATCCCCTGCGCGTGCAGGAACGTGTTGGCCATGCCGCCGCCGATGACGAGCGCATCGACCTTGTTTACGAGGTTGCCGAGCAGGTCGAGCTTTGTCGACACTTTCGCGCCGCCGACGATGGCGATCACCGGCTTCTTCGGCTTGCCGAGCGCGGCGTCGAGCGCCTCCAGTTCGGCCTGCATCGTTCGGCCGGCATAGGCCGGCAGCTTGTGCGCGACGCCCTCGGTCGAGGCGTGGGCGCGATGGGCGGCGGAGAAGGCGTCGTTGACATAGGCGTCGCCGAGCTTGGCGAGGCCGTCGACGATGGCGGGATCGTTCTTCTCCTCGCCCTTGTGGAAGCGGGTGTTCTCGAGCAGCAGCACGTCGCCGTCCTTCATGGCGGCGACAGCTTTCTCGGCTGTCCCGCCGATGCAGTCGGCGGCGAAGGCGACGGGGCGTCCGAGATGCTGGCTGAGGACGGCTGCGATGGGCTTCAGCGAATTGGCTTCATCGGGGCCGTTCTTCGGGCGGCCGAAATGGGCAAGCAGGATCACCTTGCCGCCCTTGTCGGCGATCTCGCGGATGGTCGGCAGGATGCGGTCGATGCGCGTGGCGTCGGTGACCTTGCCGTTTTCCATGGGCACGTTGAGATCGACGCGCACGAGCACGCGCTTGCCCTTGGGCTGGAGGTCGTCGAGCGTGCGGAAGGCGGCCATTGTATTGCTCCTTAGATCGCTTGGCGCTCGGACTTCGGCATCAGCGCCATGAGGACGCCGATGGCGGGAAGGATCGAGCAGACGCGATAGACGAAATCGAGGCTGGTGTGGTCGGCGAGCACGCCGAGCAGCGCGGCGCCGAGGCCGCCCGTGCCGAAGGCAAAGCCGAAGAAGAGGCCTGCGATCATGCCGACGCGGCCGGGCGCGAGTTCCTGCGCATAGACCAGGATGGCCGGGAAGGACGAGGCCATGACGAAGCCGATGATCGCCGTCAGCGCGACCGTCGCGTGGAAGCCGACGAAGGGCAGCGCGAGCGAGAAGGGCAGGACGCCGACGATGGAAATCCAGATGACCGGCACGCGGCCGAAGCGGTCGCCGAGCGGGCCGCCAAAGAAAGTGCCGGCGGCGACCGCGAACATGAAGACGAAGAGGTAGATCTGCGAGGACTGGATGGTCAGGCCGAAGCGCTCGATCAGGTAGAACGTGTAGAAGCTCTGCAGGCTCGCCATGTAGAAATTCTTGGAGAAGACCAGCACGAGCAGGATGGCGATGGCCCACCATTGCTTGCGCGTCAGCGGCGCGGGGTTGGCGGCGGCCTTGCGGCGCGGCCCGAGATGTTCGGAATACCAGCGCCCGACATAAGTGAGCAGCGCCATGCCGACGAGCGGCACGATGACGAACCAGGCGACGGCGCCCTGGCCGTTGGGCGCAATGATGAGCGCCGCCAGCAGCGGGCCGACGGCCTGGCCGGTGTTGCCGCCGACCTGGAAGAAGCTCTGCGCGAAGCCGAAGCGCCCGCCCGAAGCCGCGCGGGCGACGCGCGAGGATTCCGGATGGAAGATGGACGAGCCGATGCCGATGATGGCGGCGGCGATCAGCACCACGCCGTAGGCATGGGCGCGCGACAGAAGCAGCAGGCCGACGAGCGAGCAGGCCATGCCGATCACGAGCGACCAGGGCTGCGGCTTCTTGTCGGTTATGGCGCCCACGGCGGGCTGCAACAGGCTCGCTGTGATCTGGAAGACCAGCGTGATGAAACCGATCTCGCCGAAGGAGAGCGCGAGGTCCTGCTTGAGATTGGGATAGATGGCCGGCAGCAGCGACTGCAGGAGATCGTTGAGGCCGTGCGACAGGCTGAGCGCGAACAGGATCGGCAGCGCCGTGCGGGCGGCGGATTGCGCGGGGGCCGGGCTGGTCGCTTGCAGGGTCATGAATGTTCCTGAACGAACTGGACCGCGAGCCTTCAGGCTCGCAGTCCGTTGTCAGGCGAGCCTGAAGGCTCGCGGTCCGGTTTTCAGAGCAGCTTGCCCATCGCGACGGCCGTGTCGGCCATGCGGTTCGAGAAGCCCCATTCGTTGTCGTACCAGGACAGCACCGAGCAGAGCGTGCCGTCCATGACCTTCGTCTGGTCCATGTGGAAGATCGACGAATGCGGATCGTGGTTGAAGTCGATCGAGACGTTCGGGGCCGTGGTGTAGCCGAGGATCTTCTTCATCGGACCGTCAGCGGCCGCCTTGATCGCGGCGTTGATCTCGTCCTTGGAGGTCGCGCGCTTGGCGATGAACTTGAGGTCGACGACCGAGACGTTCGGGGTCGGCACGCGCATGGCAAAGCCGTCGAGCTTGCCGTTGAGCTCCGGCAGCACGAGTCCGACGGCCTTGGCGGCGCCGGTCGAGGTCGGAATCATCGACAGCGCCGCGGCGCGGGCGCGGTAGAGGTCCTTGTGCATCGTGTCCAGCGTCGGC
>CAMFKC010000047.1 GCA_945956975.1 uncultured Methylocystaceae bacterium
CAGAGCCACGACCCGGCTCTGGATTGCTTCGTCGCTGCGCTCCTCGCAATGACGGGTTTAACCCCACACTTTTCGCGCGGTCTCCATCATCACGTCGATCTTGCGCCATTGCTGGTCCATGGTGAGCGCATTGCCGCCGATGCCGGAGGCGAAGCCGCATTGCGGCGAGAGCGCGAGCTGGTCGAGCGGGCAGAAGCGCGCGGCGTCATCGATGCGGCGGCGCAGTTCGTCCACCGTCTCGACCGCGCCGCTCTTGGTGGTGACGAGGCCGAGCACGACGATGGTTCCCTTGCGCACGAAGCGCAGCGGATCGAACGAGCCCGCGCGCTCGCTGTCGTATTCGAGCAGCAAGCGGTCATAGGTCAGGCCGCCGAATACGGCCTCGGCGATGGCGTCGTAATGGCCCTCGCGGTGCCACATGCTGGCGCGATTGCCGCGGCAGATGTGCAGGCCGAAGACCGCTCTGCCCTGCGATCCTGAGATCACGGCATTGTCGGCTTCGATGGCGGCTTTCAGGCTTTTGAGCGGATCCTCGCCGCGCGCCTCCATGCGCTGGAGCGTGGCGGGATCGACGTAGCCGGTGAAAGAGGGCTCGTCGATCTGGACGTAGTCGCAGCCGGCCGCGACCAGTTCCTCCACCATCCGGTGCTGGATGGCGACGACGTCGGCGAGAAACGATGCTGCGTCCGCGTAATGCGGCGCGGATTTCGGAATGTCGCACATCTGGCGCACGCGGTCCGGGCCCATGAGCGTGATCTTCCCAGGCGCCTTGGCGACCGTGCGCAGGAAATCGTATTCGCGCTTCGGAAAACTGTCCTCCAGCGCGATGCGGCCCGTCGCCGGAACCTTGAAGGATTCGACGGCGTCCGCGCCCTTGTGCAGCGGCTTCTCGCCGGCGCCGACATTGTCCGGGAACTGCAGGAAGTTGCGCCATGCGCCCTCCCACAGGTCCCAGCCGGAGACGCGCGAAAAACTCACCTGCCAGTTGAGGCGACGGTATTCGCCGTCCGTGACGATGGGCAGGCCGTGCGCCTCCTGCTCGGCGACGACGGCGCGGATCGCCTCGTCCTGCGCCGCCACGAGCGCTGCGTCGTCGATCTGGCCGCGCGCGCGGCGCAGGAAGGCGGCCTTTAAATCCTCCGGCCGCAGCAGACTGCCGACATGATCGACGCGCGTGTTTCGCGCGAACCCCTGCGTCTTGCTCATGCCGCCCTCCCTGCGCCGGTCTTTCCCCGCTGTTCGCGCAGGGCTAGAATTGTCGGACCGGACCATCCGACAACAATAATCCAGACGGAAACGCCCATGGCAATCGCGGAGAAGAAGGCCGAGCTTGGATTCGATCCCGAGGCTTTGCGGGCGCGGTATCGCGAGGAGCGCGACCGCCGGCTGCGCGGCGACGGCAATGCGCAATATGTCGAAATCGCCGGAGACTACGCGCGCTATCTCGAAGACCCCTTCGCGCCCTCCGATTTCTCGCGCGAGCCGATCGAGCGGGACGTCGACCTCGTCTGTTTCGGCGGCGGCTTTTCCGGTCTGCTGACCGGCGCGCGGCTTCGTGAAAAAGGCGTCGACGATTTCCTGATCATCGAGAAGGGCGCCGACTTCGGCGGCACCTGGTACTGGAACCGCTATCCGGGCGCGGCCTGCGATACCGAGAGCTACATCTACATGCCGCTGCTGGAGGAGACCGGCTACATTCCCGCGGCCAAATACGCCAAGGCGCCGGAGCTGTTCGAGCATTCCCGCCGCATCGGCCGCCACTTCCGGCTCTACGAAAACGCGCTGTTCCAGACGGAGGCGAAGGATGCGCGCTGGGATGCGGAGACCGCGCGCTGGATTGTGACCACCAATCGCGGCGACACGCTCCGCGCGCGCTTCATCGTCGTGGCGGGCGGCCTGCTGCACCGGCCGAAGCTGCCGGGCATTCCTGGCGTCGAAAGCTTCAAGGGCCACAGCTTCCACACGAGCCGCTGGGACTATGCCTATACCGGCGGCGATAGCTCCGGCGGGATGACCGGCCTCGCCGACAAGGTCGTCGGCATCATCGGCACGGGCGCCACATCAGTGCAATGCGTGCCGCATCTGGGCGCCAGCGCGAAGGAATTGTTCGTCTTCCAGCGCACGCCCTCCTCCGTCGACGTGCGCAACGACCGGCCGACCGATCCGGCCTGGGCGCAATCGTTGCGGCCCGGCTGGCAGAAGGCGCGCATCGACAATTTCTCGGCCGTCGTCTCCGGCGAGGAATTCGACGAGGACATGGTCAACGATGGATGGACCGATCTGATCGGCAACATCCTGCTGCTGGCGCGCCGCAAGGAGCGCGCGGGCGAAAAGGTGGAAGACCCGCAGACGCTGATCCAGATCGCCGACTACCAGAAGATGGAGCGCGTCCGCGCGCGCGTCGACGAGATCGTGCAGGACAAGGCGACGGCCGATGCGCTGAAGCCGTGGTACGACCAGTTCTGCAAGCGGCCGTGCTTCCACGATCAATATCTGCAGACGTTCAACCGGCCGAACGTTCATTTGATCGATACCGCCGGCAAGGGCGTCGAGCGCATCACCGAAAACGGCGTCGTCGTGGCGGGCAAGGAATACAGGCTCGATTGCCTGATCTATTCCACGGGCTTCGAGGTCGGCACGGATTATTCGCGCCGCATCGGCATGGAGATCACGGGGCGCGACGGCATCACGCTGACGAAGAAGTTCGGGAATGGCGCGGAGACGCTGCACGGCATTTTCTCACGCGGCTTCCCGAACATGTTCCTGATCCAGACGGCGCAGGGCGGCTATAGCGCGAACTTCCAGCACATGCTGGCCGAGACCGCCAAGCACATCGCCGCCGTCGCCTCGACGGCGCTCGACAACCAGTTGCGCACCATCGAGCCGAAGGCGCAGGCGGAAGCGGACTGGGTGAAGGGTATCGTGCGCATGAGTGGTTTTCGCGCGCCCTTCCTGAAGGAATGCACGCCCGGCTATTACAACAACGAGGGCCAGCCGAACGAGATAACGGCGAAGAACGGCTCCTACCTCAAGGGCCCCAACGCCTTCGTGCGGCTGCTGGAGGCCTGGCGCGCGGAAGGCGTGATGCGCGGTCTCGAGGTTTCGCGCTGATGGACGAGACGGCGCGGCAGCAGGCTTCCGACCTGCTCTACGAAGCCTGGAAGCGCGGCGAGGTCATCGAGGACCTCCCCTTTTCCATCCGGCCGCAGACACGCGCGGAAGGTTATGCGGTGCAGGCGCTGCTGGAGAAGCGCTTCAAGGCGCCGCCGTGGGGCTGGAAGATCGCGGCGACCAGCATCGCGGGCCAGAAGCATATCGGCGTGGACGGCCCGCTCGCCGGCCGCATCTTTGCCGAGCGCGTGCTGGCGCCGGGCGCAACCGTGCCCGCTGGCGCCAATCGCATGAAGGTGGCGGAGGTGGAATTCGCGTTCCGCTTCGCGCGCGACCTGCCGCCGCGCGACAAGGCCTATTCGGTGGAGGAAACGCTCGCCGCCGTCGGTTCGCTGCATGTCGGGATCGAGATCCCGGATTCCCGCTACACCGATTTCGTCACGGCGGGCGGTCCGCAGCTCATCGCCGACAATGCCTGCGGCCATTATTTCGTCTGCGGCCATGCGACGACCGCCGACTGGCGCGCCATCGACCTCGCCGCCCACAAGGTCCGCGGCATCGTCGAAGGCCGCTACGAGCGCGACGGAATCGGCTCGAACTGCCTCGGCGATCCGCGCGTGGCGCTCACCTGGATCGCCAACGAATTGTCCGGCATCGGCGTGACGCTCGCCGCCGGGCAGACGGTCACGACGGGCACCTGCGTCATCCCGCTGGAAATCGAGGCGGGCGACGTGGTGACGGGCGATCTCGGCGAGATCGGGGTCGTGACGGTCCGGTTTCCGAAGTAGCCGAGGCCCAGCCTGTTGCCTTGCCGTCGTTTTCGGCTAGTTTTGCGGCGCAACAAACGGAGCCGCAGATGAAGACCCCGCGCAAGTTCTACGAGCCGCTCGCCATCGGGGCGCCGCAGCCCTACCGCGACCTGCCCGTGCGCGTGGAGCGCATGATCCATTTCGTGCCGGCGCATCTCGAAAAGGTCCGCGCCAAGGCCGGCGACATGGCGAAGACTGTGGACGTCATCCTCGGCAATCTCGAGGACGCAATTCCCGCCGACGCGAAGGAAGCGGCGCGCAAGGGCTTCATCGAGATGGGCCAGAAATTCGACTTCGGCGACACCGGCCTGTGGACGCGCGTCAACTGCCTCAACTCGCCCTGGGCGCTGGACGACATTTCCGAGATCGTCGCTGCCATCGGCAACAAGCTCGACGTCATCATGCTGCCGAAGGTCGAGGGGCCGTGGGACATCCACTATCTCGACCAGTTGCTGGCGCAGCTCGAGGCGCGACACAACGTGACCAAGCCGATCCTGATCCACGCCATTCTCGAGACGGCGGAAGGCGTGAAGAATGTCGACCAGATCGCACTGGCCTCGCCGCGCATGCACGGCATGAGCCTGGGACCTGCGGATCTCGCGGCCTCGCGCGCGATGAAGACGACGCGCGTGGGCGGCGGCCATCCGGAATACAAGGTCATCTCGGATCCGGCCGAGGGTCAGGCGCGCACCAGCGTGCAGCAGGATCTCTGGCACTACACGATCGCCAAGATGGTCGACGCCTGCCAGTCGGCGGGCATCAAGAGCTTCTACGGCCCGTTCGGCGACATCGCCGACGAGGCGGCCTGCGAGGTCCAGTTCCGCAACGCCTTCCTGATGGGCTGCGCCGGCGCCTGGTCGCTGCATCCCTCGCAGGTGGCCATCGCCAAGCGCGTGTTCTCGCCCGACGCGAAGGAAGTCGCCTTCGCCAAGCGCATCCTCGAGGCCATGCCCGACGGCTCGGGCGTGGTCATGATCGACGGCAAGATGCAGGACGACGCCACCTGGAAACAGGCCAAGGTGATCGTCGATCTCGCCCGGCAGGTCGCGGCGAAGGACGCGGAATACAAGGCGCTGTACGGGTTCTGAGCCGCCGCTGGCATGTCACGCAATTGACAAGCTCGGGGGCCAGCACTAGCTGAGGGGCCGGCGAGTTAGCAGGGGCCAGGGCCGGCGTATGGGTGGCGATCGGGAGCGGATAGCGAAGTTCGGGATCGGCCAGGTGGTGAAACACCGCCGCTATCCCTTTCGCGGCGTGATCTACGACGTCGATCCCGTCTTCGGAAATACCGAGGAATGGTGGCTCGCCATTCCCGAGGAAGTCCGGCCGCGCAAGGACCAGCCTTTCTACCACCTGTTCGCGGAGAACGCGGAGACGGAATACGTCGCCTATGTCTCCGAGCAGAACTTGCTGCCCGACAATTCCGGAGAGCCGATCCGCCATCCGCAGGTCGACGAGATTTTCGTGCGCACCGACGCCGGCGACTACAGGCTGAAACCCGGCCGCCAGCACTGATCGCATTCAGCAAGACTAAAAAAAATGGCGAGCGGTTTCCCGCTCGCCATTTCGAATGGATATGCGCTGAGGCTTACTGCTTGGGCGCAGCCGGGGCCGGCGCAGGGGCGGCTCCGCCCGGGGCAGCCGCGCCGCCCTGCGATTCGAGCTTCTTGCGCTCTTCCTCGGCCTTCTTCTGCAGTTGCTCTTGCAGCGCCTTCTGCTGGGCTTCCAGCACCTTGGGGTCGATGGCCGGGCCGTCGAAGGCCTTGCCGAAACCATCCAGCGGGACGTTGAAGGCGACTTCCGCGCCGACGCCGTTGCGGACCTGCACGTGCAGCGCCGTACCCTTCTTGATCGTGTCGATCGTCGCCTGCTTGACCTTCGCTTCCGCGAAACAGCCGTTCGGGAAGCAGATCTCGAACGAGCCCTCGATGGTCGCGCCCTTGTCGACGGTGAAGCGGAAACCCGGACGCAGCATGAGGCCGATCGGCATCAGGAAGCGGACGATCTTCTGTTCCTCGCCCTTCACGTCATAGACGGCGACGGCCAGAACCGGCGGCTGGTCGGCCTGCGTGCCGAAATCGCGCGTGGTGTAGCAGACTTCCTTGTTGGCGGACTGGTCCTTGCCGCAGACCTTGGTCCAATCGGCCTGCGCCGAATGGAGGTCGACGACCATCGGACCCTGCTGCGGCTGCCCGGCAGGCGCGGCCGGCTGGCTCTGTGCGGGCTGGGCAGGCTTCTGCGCGGGCTTGGCGGCGGGCTTCTGCCCCTGAGCGAACGCGCTCCCGGCGAGCGCGATCGTCCCGGCGACGACGGCCGCGCCGAAAAGCTTCGTTTTGGACGGCATGCAACTACCCTTTCAGTGGATTTCGCGATGAATTTCGTATGGGCGCCGGCGCTCTTGAGAACTCGAGTACGAGGAGCCCCGGCCATGCGGGCGCTGGCCCGCCTTACCCCGCTTCGAAGCGCCCCCGCGCTCTTCGACCTCGATTGCGGCGACATAGTGACGGCGCCCTCATACTCGTTTTGATCAGGCAACGCCAGACCCGAATGCTTACGCGCCCTGACGCGGCCTCAAGGCTCGCCTAGACTGCGCCGATGACGACTCAGACGATTCGGCCTGGCCTGCGCCTGACGCGACGGAGCGCGCTGGGCGCGCTCGCTGCGGCGCCGGCGGCGCTCTCGCATGCCGCGCGCGCGCAGCAGGCGGGCCGGATTTCGCACGGCATCGCGATGCACGGCGCGCCGGCCCTGCCGGCCGACTATGCGCATTTTCCCTATGCGAACCCTGCGGCGCGCAAGGGCGGGCGCCTGTCGATCGCCTTTCAGGGCACGTTCGACGGACTCAATCCGTTCAACCTGCGCGCGGGCTCGGCGGCGCAGGGGCTTTCGGGCAATGTCTTCCAGACGCTGATGACGCGTTCTCTCGACGAGCCCTTCACGCTCTACGGACTTGTCGCGCAATCGATCGAGACGGACGAGGCGCGCAGCTACGTCGTGTTCCGTCTGAACCGCGCCGCCAAATTCTCCGACGGCGCGCCGGTCACGGCCGCCGACATTCTCTTTACCTTCGATCTGCTGAAGACGCGCGGACGTCCGCAGCAACGCATCGCCTACGGCATGGTGCGTTCGATCGTCGCGGAGGACGAATGGACGGTCCGCTACGACCTTGCCGGAGCCAACGATCGCGAGTTGCCGCTGACGCTTGCCTTGATGCCGGTGCTGCCGAAGCACAAGACGAACGTCGAGCGTTTTTCCGATTCATCGCTGGAGACGCCAGTCGGCTCGGGGCCCTACACGATCGCCAGGCTGAAACCGGGCGAAGAGCTGACGCTTAAACGCAACCCGGACTATTGGGGCCGCGATCTGCCGGCCTGCCGCGGCCTGTATAATTTCGACGACATCGTCATCAGCTATTACCGCGACGCCAATTCGATGTTCGAGAGCTTCAAGGCCGGGCTGATCGACTATCGCGTCGAGGGCAACCCGACGCGGTGGAAGACCGGCTACAACTTTCCCGCCGCGCGCGACGGCCGCGTGAAGAAGGAGGAATTGCGTGTCGGCACGCCGCGCGGCATGGAGGGCTTCGCCTTCAATACGCGAAGGCCGCTGTTTCAGGACGTGCGCGTACGCGAGGCGCTCGCCATCATGTTCGACTTCGAATGGATCAATCACAATCTGTTCGATGATCTCTACACGCGCACGATCAGCTTCTTCGACAATTCCGATCTCGGCTCGGCCGGCAGGCCCGCAAGTCCCGAGGAACGCGCGCTGCTCGAGCCCTTCAAGGGCGCCGTGCGCGCAGACATCCTGGAAGGCCGCTGGCGGCCTTATGTCGCTGACGGTTCGGGGCGCGACCGAAACCAGGCGCGCACCGCGCTCGACCTGATGGCGCAAGCCGGCTGGAAACTCGTGCGCGGCGAACTCGAAAAAGGCGACGACAATTTCGAATTCGAGATCATGGCCGTCGACCGCAACCAAGAACGTCTCGCGCTCAACTACGCCAACTCGTTGCGCCGCATCGGGGTGATCGCGCGCGTGCGCACGGTGGACGAGGTGCAATACCAGCGCCGCCGCCAGCGCTTCGATTTCGACATGATGCTGGGCACCTGGGTCGCCTCCGCCTCGCCCGGCAACGAACAGCGGATGCGATGGGGATCGTCGAGCGCCTCGCAGGAAGCCTCGTTCAACCTTTCCGGCGCCTCGTCGCCCGCCATCGACGCGCTGATCGCGGCGATGCTCGCCGCGCACAGCCGCGAGGAATTCGTCACCGCCGTGCGCGCCTACGACCGCGTGCTTCTCTCGGGCTTCTACATCGTGCCGCTGTTCCACACGGTCTACCAATGGGACGCGCACTGGACGCGGATCGAGCGGCCGCAACCCCTGCCGCATTGGGCTGCGCCGCTGTTTTCCGCGACGCTCGACACATGGTGGAGCGCAGCGCCATGAACGTTGCTGTCGACCAGATCACGAGCGAACATCCGCTGGCGGCTTTCGGGCTCGATACGGTGGCGCGCGGCGCCGCGCGCCTGCGCGCGGACCGGGTCGCGTTTGTCGAAGCCGGCCAAGGCGCGAGATCGGAGCCCGCTACTTACGGCGACTTCGACCGACTGACGCTCGCGTTCAGCGGCCATTTGCGCGCCTGCGGGATTGCGCCCGGCGAACGCATTCTGATCGTCGGCGCGGCCAGGATCGGCGTCGCCGTCGCCATTCTCGGCGCGATCGGCGCAGGCGTCGAGCCTGTGATCGCGCCAGCACATCTGTCGCCGGCCGCGCTCGCCTTTCTCGCGCAATCGACGGGCGCGGCGGCGCTGGTCGGCCCGACCCGCTATGGCGCGTTCGACGCCGAGAAGGCGATGATGGATACGGCAGCGACCGCGCCGGGCATTCGGCTCGTCGGCTCGCTCGGTCCCGGAGAATGCGACGGCGCGGTCGATCTTTCGCCCGCCGCGCTGCGCGAACCCGTGGACAGGCCGATCCTGCACGTGACAACCAGCGCCACGCCGCGGATCGGGCTGACGCTCGCCCCGGAACAGAAGGCGCCACGCGTCGTCTTCTTGTCGCAATCCGAGGTGGTCGCCATCGCGCTGGAATTCGCGTCCCGCCTGCGGCTCAACGGAGAGCGGCAGATCCTCTCGACGCTGTCGCCGGCGAGCCTGGCGGGGCTTGCGACCGGCCCGGTCGCAGCGCTGTTCTTCGGCGCGCCGCTCACATGGTTCGGGCCGTTCGACGCGCAGGGCTTCATCGAGACGCTGGACAAGGCCGGTCCGTGCCACCTCATCGCGCCGGAAACCATCGCCGCCGATCTCGCCGCCGCGGGATTGATCGCACCGGGCCGGCTCGAGAGCCTGTCGCTGTCGACGCGCAACGCGTCCCTCGTCCCGCCCTCGATCGGCGCGACCTGCCCTGTGGCATTGCTGGCGGGCGACGGCGAAGGGCGGATGACGATTTCGCTGGCGGGCGCTTGAAACGGCGGCTCGCGGGCCACATTCTCGGCACTGTTC
>CAMFKC010000048.1 GCA_945956975.1 uncultured Methylocystaceae bacterium
ACGCAAGGGCGCCCAAGCGCCCGCCATCGTCGCCTGCACGCTTCTTCCCTATCAGGAAGCGTTCGAACTCGGCGCGAGCCTGGCCGAGAGCCGGCGCGCCGTCGAACTTTCCCACGCGCATTGCGCGACCTTCTGCGTCTTCGGGAGCGCGAACTGCGCGGGCTGAGCCGGGCTTGCGCCCTCAAGGCCACCGTCCGAAAATGATCCTGGGCGGCCGGGCGACCGGCCAGACGGGGTTGGGAGCTGTTTCGTGCGTGCGTTCGTGTTCATTGCAGCGGCCCTGACGCTGTGCCTGCTGACCGCGGGCTGCGATCGCTGCGGCGATCCGCTGAAGTTCAACCTGCCGGGCGTCAGCGCCTGCAGCGATGCGAAATAAGCAAGAAATCCGGGAGGAAAACATGGTGGGAACTTCGCGGCGGGCATTCATGCTCGCAACCGCCGGCGCCGCTGTCGCGGCTGGCGTCCAGTCTGCAGGGGCGGCCGGCGAGAACGGCGTCCGGCTCGTGACCTTCGAGCGCAAGGACCAGCCAGGCATGCGCACCGGCGTCGTCATCGCGGGCGACAAGGTGATCGACCTCGTCGACGCCAAGAAGGCGGGCGCTGCGCTTTCATTCGACGCAGCGAACATGATCGCGCTGATCGCAGCCGGCGCGCCGGCCATGGCGCAGGTGCGCGCAGTGGCCGCCAAGCCGGGCGCGACGCTCGCGCTGGGCGATGTGCGCCTGCATTCGCCGATCCCGCGCCCGCCGCGCAACATATTCGCGGTCGGCTGGAACTACGTCGAACATTTCAACGAGAGTGAGACGGCGCAGAAGACCGCGCAGCAGAACTATCCCGAACACCCCGTTTTCTTCACGAAGGCGTCGCATTCCATGAACGGGCCGTTCGATACGATCCCTTATGATCCGCAGGTGTCGACCTTGATCGACTGGGAGGGCGAACTCGCCGTGATCATCGGGAAGGGCGGCAAGAACATCAAGGAAGCCGACGCGATGAGCTACGTGTTCGGCTATTCCGTCATCAACGACACGACGGCGCGCGACGTGCAGGCCAAGAAGCACGGCGGCCAGTGGTTCAAGGGCAAGAGCCTCGACGGCCATGGCCCGATGGGGCCGTGGATCGTCACCGCCGATGCGCTCGACCCGGACAAGCTGCACCTGCAGACGCGCGTCAACGGCGTAGTGAAGCAGGACGCCAAGACCACGCAGATGTATTTCAAGATCCCGCGCATCATCGCCGAACTTTCGGCCGGCCTCACGCTCGAGCCCGGCGACGTGATCGCGACCGGCACGCCGCCCGGTGTCGGCAATGCGCGCAAGCCGCCCGAATATCTGAAGCCCGGCGACGTCATGGAGACGGAGATCGAGGGCATCGGGATCATCCGCAACACCATCACCAGCGTCGCCTGACGACCGAGGGAGTTGAACCCAATGCTCGCAATGGAACCGTCGGCGTCGAAGGAAATCGCGACGCCGCGTCCGGCCTCCACGGTGCTGCTCGTGCGCGACAGCGCCGAGGGCATGGAGGTCTTCATGGTGGTGCGCCACCATCAGATCGACTTCGCCTCCGGCGCGCTCGTCTTTCCGGGCGGAAGCATCGACAAGGAGGATTTCGCCATCGCCGCCGATCATGCGCGCTGTGGCGGAAATCATGGGCTGGACGACAAGGCGCGCGCGTTCCGTGTGGCGGCGGTGCGCGAGACCTTCGAGGAATGCGGCGTGCTGCTGGCGCGCCCGCGCGGGTCGCAGTCGCTCGTATCCGCGGCGCGGATCGAATCGATCGCCAAGAACGCGGTCGGCAAGACATTCGGCGAGTTGATCGCGGCGGAAGACCTCGTGCTGGCGCTCGACCAGCTCACGCCCTTCGCGCACTGGATCACGCCGACGCCGCTGCCCAAGCGCTTCGACACGCATTTCTTCATCGCCGCCGCGCCGGAGGATCAGCTCGCCGTGCACGATGGTTCGGAAGGCGTCGATTCCGTGTGGATCAATCCGGCGCGCGCGCTGGAAGCGGCGAAGGCCGGCAAATACACGATCATCTTCGCCACGCGGCTCAACGTGGAAATGCTCGGCCGCCAGAACGACGTGGCCGCGGCCATCGAAGCCGCGCGCACGCGCAAGATCGTCACGGTGCAGCCCGAAGTGCTGAAGCGTGACGACAAGGGCGTGAAACTGCGGATTCCGCTGGAGGCCGATTACGGCGGGGACGTCTTCGAGTCCTAGCCCGAATTGTCATCCCGGCCGCAGCGAAGCGGAGAGCCGGGACCCCGAAGGCGATACCCTTGATACTGGGCCCCGGATCGGCCTTCGGCCGTCCGGGATGACAGCATCGCGCTCAATGCGCCATGAAGACCGGCAGCGTCATCGACGCCAGGATCGTGCGCGTGGCGCCCCCCAGCACGAATTCCCGCAGCCGCGAGTGGCCGTAGCCGCCCATGACGAGCATGTCGGCGTTCTCGTCCGCCGCATAGGACAGGATCAGCGCGCCGACATCGTCGCCCTTCGGCAGCGTCTTCAGTTCCGCGTTGATGCCGTGACGCGCGAGATTGCGGGTGATGTCGAAGCCCGGCAGGTCGCTGGTGGAGCGCTTGCCGTTCACCATCGTCACGATCTCCACGCGTCCGGCGCGCTTCAACAGCGGCATGGCGCAGGACACCGACCGCGCCGCGGCGGCGCCGCCGTCCCAGGCGACGATCACGCGGCCGAGTTTCGCCGGGCCGCGGTGGATGTAGGGCAGGATCATGAGCGGCCGGCCCGAGTGAAAGAGCACGCCTTCCAGGATCGCGCTGCTCGCGCTCTGGTCGGCGCCCGTCGGCTGCACGCCGATGGTCATGTCGAAATTGCGGGCCAGTCGCGCGACGGCGTTCGGCGCGTTGCCGGGCGCTGGCTCGATCTTGGCGAGTTCGCAGGCGCCGGGGCGCGAGGCGGCGAGTTCGAACCTTTTGTAGCCGTCCGAAATTTCGCGATTGCCGGCTTCCAGCGCGGTCTGCACGAGTTCGTAGGGAAACTCGCCCATGAAGGCGGGCGCAGGCGGTAGCTGCTGGATAACGCCAACGACCGTCGCATGGGCGTTCATGCTCTCGGCCAGGCTATGCGTGAATGCGGCCAGCGCATCGGCGTCCGCCGCGCGCTCCATCACGACCATGATGTCTTTCACGACAATTCTCCTCGATCGAACCGCCCCGTTGATAGGCGCGCGTCTTTGCCCCCGCGTTGCGCAGGATCAACGTCGGCCGTTTGGAGCGCAAGGCGATCGATCGAATTGCAGCTATTTGCGAAGCGCCATGTTGAGTGTGGGATCCGAAAGCCCGGCGCGCGCGGGCAATCTTAACCTCGCGGACCCTCGGGGCGGGGTTTGATTGCGCCGGACTTGGAGGAAATCGCGATGATCCGGCCAGAGCTTCACCAGAACCGACGCAGCCCCGACGCGCTGTCGCGTCCGCCGTCGCGGCCAAGGCTCGATTCGGTCGCCTGGAATGCAGCCCGTGCGCTGGACCGCAACATCGCGCTGCTGCGCGAAAAGCTCGCGGAAGCGAACCGCGAGCCGGTGCAGATCGAAATGGACGAAAAAGCGGCCTGAGGCCGCTTACCACATGCGCTCGAGCATGGTCCGGCGTTCGGCCTTGCGCACCTTGCGGGCGGCGTAGCGGGCGTCGCGCTCGGCCTTCTTTTCGGCCTCGATCATCGCCTTGAGTTCGGCTTCTTCGGCGCGCTTGCGCGCTTCCTCGGCCTCCATGCGAAGACGCTCTTCCTCGCGAAGGCGGGCCTCCTCGGCCTCGCGTGCGATCCGCTCCGCCTCTTCGCGGGCGTGCTGGGCGGCGCGTTCGGCCTCTTCCTTGGCCCTGCGCTCGGCGCGCTCGGCTTCGCGAATCTTGCGGGCCTCGGCAATAGCCTGCCGTTCGGCTGCGCGCGCTTGGATGGCCGGGTCGTCCGGGCCGGGGCGGTTCTGGAATTTTTCGATGAGAGCCTTGCGGGCGTCTGCGGCGGCGGTCTGGCGATCTTGAAAACGAGACCCGTTGAATGAGCGCATTGTGCCTTTGATCGATATCTTGGGACGGATGTCTTGGCGGGAGCTTCACGAGGGTGGAGGCCGCGCCGGTTCAATGCCAGAGCGCAGGTCGCGCCGCAACCCTCGGCGCTGCAAAAATGCTTTGCAATTCCGGCATGCATAAGGCGCCGGTTTTGTCTGAAGCGCTGGCATGCTACTTCCGGCCCGACGAATGCGCAGGAGACGCTGATGCCCCTCGACGCCCAGGCCATTGCCACGCTCAAGACCGTTTCCACGGCCACGATCACCACCGTTCTGCTGAAAAAGGGCCTGCGCAACGTCTGGATCCGCGGCGCGAAGCCTATCCGCACGGGCCAGCCGCGCCTCGTCGGTCCGGCCTTCACCCTGCGCTTCGTGCCCGCCCGCGAGGACCTGGCCACGCCCGAATCCTGGGGCAACCCGATTTCCACTCGCGCCGCCATCGAGGCCATGCCCGAGGGCGTCATCACCGTGATCGACGCCATGGGCGTGCAGGACGCGGGCGTATTCGGCGACATCCTGTGTGCGCGCATGGCCAAGCGGAATGTGACGGCCATGGTTACGGACGGCGTCGTGCGAGACCTCGCGGGGGTCCTGTCGACCAATCTGCCGATCTGGTGCTCCGGCGTTGCGGCGCCGTCCTCCGTGACCGGGCTCACCTTCGTGAACTGGGCCGAACCGATCGGCTGCGGCGGCGTGGCGGTCTTCCCCGACGACGTGATCGTCGCCGACGACGACGGCTGCGTTCTCATCCCCCAGAACCTGCTCGACCATGTGCTCGCCACCGCGCCGGAGCAGGAGCGCATGGAAGGCTGGATCATGGAAGAGGTCGGCCGCGGCGAGAAGTTGCCCGGCCTCTATCCGATGAACGAAGCCACCAAGGCCCGCTACGAGGTGTGGAAGAACAAGTGAAGCTCACACCCTCCGCCGCCGGCGTCTTCCCGATCGCCCCCACGCCCTTCACGCCCGACGGCGCGATCGATCGGGCGAGCGTCGACCGCCTCTTCGACTTCTATGCGCGCATCGGCTCCGATGGCGTTACTGTGCTGGGCATCATGGGCGAGGCGCCGAAGCTCGAGCCGCATGAATCGATTGAAATCGTGAAGCGCGCCGTCGCGATCATGGCGGGCAAGCCGGTCATCGTGGGTGTTTCCGCGCCGGGCTTCGCGGCCATGCGCGCGCTCGCCCGCGAGGCGATGGAGGCGGGCGCCGCCGGCGTGATGATCGCGCCGCCGGGCGCGCTGCGCACCGACGACCAGATCGTGACCTATTACGCGCAGGCCGCTGACGCCATCGGCGCGGACACGCCTTTCGTCGTTCAGGATTACCCGCTCATCACCAGCGTGGTGATGACGCCGGGCGTCATTCGCCGCATCGCCACCGACAATGCCAATTGCGTGATGCTCAAGGCCGAGGACTGGCCGGGTCTCGAGAAGATTTCCACGCTGCGCAAGTGGCAGGCGGAGGGATCGCTGAAGCCGATGTCGATCCTCGTCGCCAACGGCGGCCTGTTCCTCGATTTCGAGATGGAGCGCGGCGCCGACGGCTCGAACACCGGCTACGCCTTTCCCGAGATGCTGATCGACGTCGTGCGTCTCTCCAAGGCCGGCGAGCGCGACCGCGCGCATGACCTGTTCGACGCGCATCTCCCGCTGCTGCGCTACGAGCAGCAGCCGGGCGCGGGCCTCGCGGTGCGCAAATACGTGCTGATGAAGCGCGGCGTGCTTACGCACGATGCGCAGCGGAAGCCCGGCGCCGGCCTGACCGCGACGGCGAAAACGGAAGTGGATTATCTGCTGCAGCGTCTCGCGCGTGTGGATTCCCGCGCGGCTGTGTGACGGCGCCCCCTTCTCCCGCTTGCGGGAGAAGGTGTCATGCGGAGCATGACGGATGATGGCCGTGCCGAAATGCAAAGGTTTGGCCCAGACGCGGCGCCCTCACCCGACCTCGCTTCGCGAGGCCACCCTCTCCCGCTTCGCAGGAGAGGGGTCACGGGATCGTCCGCGTGATCTCCGGAATGCAGAAATCGAAATCGCAGCCCTGGCCCGCCTGCGTCACCGTCTCGAAATACAGCTTCTCGTAGCCGCGCTTGCCCTTGCCGTCAGGCAGCGGCGGCAGCGCCGCGCGACGCTTCGCCAGTTCGTCATCGCTGACGAGCAGGTCGATGCGGCGCCCCTTCGTGTCC
This sequence comes from uncultured Methylocystaceae bacterium, assembly GCA_945956975.1. Lineage (GTDB taxonomy): Bacteria > Pseudomonadota > Alphaproteobacteria > Rhizobiales > Beijerinckiaceae > JAJXWB01. The sequence continues at coordinate 6,212 of CAMFKC010000048.1, forward strand.
AGCCGGATGCGGTCGCCGTTGCGCACCAGCGCGAGCGGTCCGCCGTCGGCCGATTCCGGCGCGATGTGCAGGACGATGGAGCCGAAGGCCGTGCCGCTCATCCGCGCATCGGAAATGCGCACCATGTCCTTCACGCCGGCCGCAGCCAGCTTCTTCGGGATCGGGATGTAGCCGGCCTCCGGCATGCCTGGCGCGCCCTTCGGCCCGGCGTTGCGCAGCACGAGCACATCTTCGGCGCGCACGTCGAGCGCGGGATCGTCGAGCCGGGCGGCGAGATCGGCGAGCGAGTCGAACACGATTGCACGGCCCTCGTGCTGCAGCATGGACGGCGTGGCGGCGGATTGCTTGATGATTGCGCCATCTGGCGCGAGATTGCCGTGCAGCACCGCGATGCTGCCGCCCGAATGGATCGGGTTCGCGCGCGGGCGCACCACTTCCTGCGGCCATGAGGCCGCTGCGTCGATTGTCTCGCCGAGCGTCTTGCCCGTGATGGTCATGCAGTCGAGAGCAAGCTGGTCACGGATTTCGCACAGGATCGCCGCGCAGCCGCCGGCCTTGTGCAGGTCTTCCAGGTAATGCGCGCCGGTCGGCTTCATGTCGACCAGCACCGGCGTCTCGCCGCCCAGCGCATCGAATTTCTCGAGATCGACGCCGAAGCCGAGCCGTCCTGCCATGGCGGTGAGGTGGATGATCGCGTTGGTCGAACCGCCCGCCGCCAGCACGACGCGCAGCGCGTTGACGAAGGCGGCGGGCGTCATGATCTGCGACGGCTTCAGCTTCTCCGCCGCGATTGCGACGGCGCGCGCGCCGGTCTGCTCGGCGAGCCGGCGCCGCTCCGCCGAAACCGCGGGCGCCGACGCTGCGCCCGGCAACATCATGCCGAGCGCTTCGACGGCGAGCGCCATGGTGGAAGCCGTGCCCATGACCGAGCACGTGCCGACGGTCGGCGCCAGTTCGCTGTTGGCCGCCTCGATCGTCTCGGCGTCGATCTCGCCGGCGCGATAGCGCGCCCAGAAGCGGCGGCAGTCCGTGCAGGCGCCGATGCGCTCGCCGCGAAACGAGCCCGCGAGCATCGGCCCCGTCACCAGCATGATGGCGGGAACATCAGCGCTCGCCGCGCCCATCAGCAGGGCCGGCACGGTCTTGTCGCAGCCGCCGATCAGGATCACGGAATCCATCGGCTGCGCGCGGATCATTTCCTCCGTATCCATCGCCATGAGATTGCGCAGATACATCGAGGTCGGATTGGCGAAGCTCTCCTGGATGGAGATGACGGGGAAGGGCACGGGAATCCCGCCTGCGAGCATCACGCCGCGGCTGGCCGCCGCGATCAGGTCGGGCGCATTGGCGTGGCAGGCGTTGTAGCCGGAATCCGTGTTGACGATGCCGACGATCGGCCGGGACAGCGCCTCGTCCGTATATCCAAGCGCCTTGATGAAGGCCTTGCGCAGGAAGAGCGAAAAATCCGCATCGCCGTAATTGGCGAGGCTTTTGCGCATGCCGCTCGTCATCATCTATTCCTTGTACCAGGTCACCTGCACGCCGTTTGCCAGCAGGCGTCCATCCTCGCTCCAAAGCGCGCAGGTCTGGTCGGCGAAGCAATCGTGGAACACGTCGGCATTGGCGTCGCCGAGAACGGGCGCCGCGCCGATGCGCGCGAGTTCATCGCCGCCGACATGGAAATAGGTCGTCATCGACACCGTCGCCATCGGCTGAAACGTGCCGCGCACCAGCATGATGCGCACGAGGAACGTGTCGGAGAGCGCCGCGAGCGAGACGAAATCGAGCGGCCGCGCGGGAACGTCCTGCAGCCAGATCAGCGAGCGCGCCGGGCGCAGCACGCCATCGCTGCGCGGGAAATTCCCGAGGTCGCCCTCGATGAATCGCATGTCGTAGCGCTGGATCCAGGGCAGGGGGCGGGGAATGGCCGGCGGTGCGACTTCGGCGAAGGCCGGCGCCTTGGGCGCAGCCGTCGGCAGATGCGTCCATGTCGGCCGCCGCACGCCGCAGACCACGCTCGCCGTCGCGGCGATCGCGCCGTTCTGCGCCAGCTCCACCGACCAGTGCTGCGTGTTCTTTCCGCCGCGGATGAGCCGCGCCTCGATCTCGAACGGGCCATCGGCGATGGCGCCGCAGAAGTTAACCGTCAGCGCGATCGGATCGGCGAGGCGCCGCTCGTCGATCATGACGGCGTTGAGCAGCACGGCGGCCGTGACGCCGCCGAAGGGCCCGGCCATGTTGGCGTAGGCGGGGCTCGTCGCGCCGCGCAGAAGCTTTCCGTCGCGCTCGAGCCGTATCGCCTGGTCGAGCGGGTGCAGGTCGGTCATTACGTCATCCATGTTCTGAAAATCAGCCGGCGAAGCCGATGTCGGCTTCCATCGCGAGGCCGCCCTGCGCATTGCGCGCCCAGAGCTTCGCGCTCCCGCCATCGGCGGACGGCGCGCCGTGGACCGAGAACGGCGCGATGTCGAACAACGGGCTCATCGCGCGGAAGCGGAAACTCTTCAGCCGCCGCGGATCGTTGCGGCGCGCGAGATCGACCAGCAGCGTCGCAATCAGCGGCCCGTGCACGATCAGGCCCGGATAGCCCTCGACCCCGGTCACGTAGCTGCGGTCGTAGTGAATGCGATGGCCGTTGAAGGTCAGCGCGGAATAGCGGAACAGCAGCACTTCGTCGGGCGCGATGTCGCGCGACCAGACCGCGCCCTCCGGCGCGGGCTTGGCCGGCGGCGGCTGTTCGCCGGGCGCGGGCATGTCGCGGTAGACGATGTCGTGCTCCTCTGTGAAGCAGCCGCCCGAAGACCCCGTGATCTCGTGCCGCACGAGCACGAAGACGAGTTGGCCCGTAGCGCCCGACTTCGCCGTCACGTCGACGATCGTCGACGTGCGCCGGATCGTGTCGCCGACGCGCAACGGTTCGCGGAAATCGAACCGGCTGCCGGCCCACATGCGGCGCGGAAGCTCGACCGGCGGCAGGAAGCCGCCGCGCCGTCCATGGCCATCTGGCCCGATTTCGGACTGGCGGTGAACGGGGAGAAAGTAGAGCCAATGCCACAGGTCGGGAAGAACGTCGCCGACCTGTGGCGGCCGATCGTCGCGATCCAAAGTGGCTGAGAGCGCTGCAACCGGAAAGGTCGTCACGCGATCTTCGTGCGTCTCCGTGC
>CAMFKC010000049.1 GCA_945956975.1 uncultured Methylocystaceae bacterium
GTCCATGCCTGGATGGTCGAGCGAAAGCATCCGGATCTGCTTGCGGCTGCGCTCGGCTTCGTCGAGGCGCGCGGCGGCGGCGGAGATTTCGTCGGGTGTCAGCATACGCAGCTCCCTGAGCCGTCATTGCGAGGAGCGGAGCGACGAAGCGAGCCAGAGCCGGGTTGCGACCCTGGATTGCTTCGCTTCGCTCGCAATGACGGCATCAATTCAGACCTCGTCCACCACGCTGTTGGCCAGCGTGCCGATTCCTTCCGCTGTCACCTCGATGATGTCTCCGGGCAGGAGGAACTTCGGCGGATCGAAGCGCGCGCCGGCGCCGGTCGGCGTGCCCGTCACGATGACGTCGCCGGGAACGAGCGTCGTGAAGGTCGAGATGTACGAGATCAGATAGCGGAAGCCGAAGATCATCCGGCTCGTACGGTCGTCCTGCCGCAGTTCGCCGTTGACGCGGGTCGTCAGGCGGATGTCGGCGATCTGGCTCTCGTCCTCGTAGGGCACGATCCATGGGCCGAGCGCGCCTGTAGAATCGAAGTTCTTGCCCTGCGTGACGTTGAACTTGGCGTGACGCACCCAGTCGCGGATCGTGCCCTCGTTGCACAGGCTCAAGGCGGCGATGTGCGAGAGCGCGTCGCGCTCCTCGATATGCCGGCCGCCCTTGCCGATCACGATCACGACTTCGCCCTCGTAGTCGAGTTGTGGCGAGGCCTTCGGGCGCACCAGCGAGGCGCCGTGCCCCACGAAGGAGCGGGGGAAGCGGATGAACATGGACGGGTATTTCGGCGCCGCCTGCCCGTCCTTGTATTCCTCGTTTCGGTCCGGATAGTTGACGCCGATGCAGATGATCTTTTCCGGCGCGGGGATCGGCGGCAGCAGCTCGATCGTGTCCAGAGCATGGTCGGCCGCCGCCGTCGCGCCGGCGTCGCAGAGCTTGGCGAGCGCGCCCTCCTCGGCGATCGCCTCGCGCAGCGTCGGCCAGCGGTCGGCGAAATGGGCGGAGAGTTCGACCGCGCCGTCGGGGCGCACGAGACCATAGGCGGGGTCGCGGCCGGGTATCCGGAAAGTCGCGAGCTTCGGACGAGAGGACATGGCGGGGCTCCGACTGATTAGATAACATGTAAAATAACGGCATGGTCGGGTCAAACACCCATGCAGATGCGGAGGAATTCATGAGCGGTCGGCTGGCGAATAAGAAGGTGCTGTTGTTGGGGGCCGGCTCGGTCGGCGACGGCATCGGCAACGGCCGGGCCATGGCGATCCTGTTCGCCCGCGAGGGCGCGGAGATCGTCGGCGTCGACCTCAACCGCGGCGCGGCGGAAGAGACCGCACGGCTGGTGCGGGAGGAGGGCCGGGACATGGTGGTCCTGTCTGGCGACGTGACCGACCCTGCCGATCTCGCCCGCATCATCGACGCCGCGGAGAAGGCGCTCGGCCGCATCGACATTCTCGTGAACAATGTCGGCGGCTCTATCCCCGGCGGCCCCGAGGAGATCACTGGCGAGCAATGGGACGCGCAGTTCCGCTTCAACGTGGACTACGTCCACCATTCCACGCGCATCCTCGCGCCGCGCATGGCGAAACAGGGCGGCGGGGCGATCGTCAACATTTCCTCGATCGCGGGGGTGCGCCACCTCGGCCACGATCTCGCGGCCTATGCGGCTTCCAAGGCCGCCCTGCAGCAGTATACGAAGGTCGCCTCGGTGCGATACGCGCCGCAAAACGTCCGCATGAACACGGTCATCCCCGGCCTGATGTTCACGCCCCTCGTCACCGTGCGGCTCGCCGCCCAGCAGGCCGGCGGCGATGCGGAAGCCTTGATCGCCAAGCGGCATTCCAAGCCGCCGATGGGCCGCATGGGCGACGCCTGGGACGTCGCCTATGCCGCCCTGTATCTTGCCTCCGACGAAGCGAAATATGTGACCGGCGCCGAGATCATGGTGGACGGCGGCCTCTCCAACAGCGTGCGCTGACATTGCGCCATCTGGACGCGCCACGCTGAGTAATTTAACGTGTTAATCGAATGCCGGTCGACAAGAACGCTTGATCGATGGCGCGCTGCGCACGTAGGTTGCGCCAACATCGAACAAGGCCGAAACGGCCACCACTGGAAACGCATGAGGGAGAGCGTGATGAAGAAGTTTCTGATGGCGGCGAGCTGCCTGGCCGCCCTGGCTGCGGCCCCGGCCGCGGTGGCGCAGGACAAGCAGGTCAATCTCAAGATCTCGTTCTGGGTGCCCGCCCAGCATCCGCTCGTGCCCGCCACCAAGGTGTGGGCCGACGACATCGAGAAGGAATCGGGCGGCACGATCAAGGCGACGCTGTTCCCCTCCGAGCAGCTCGGCAAGGCTTTCGACCACTACGATATGGCGCGCGACGGCATCGCCGACGTCACCTACGTCAATCCCGGCTATCAGCCCGGCCGCTTCCCCATCGTTTCGCTTGGCCAGGTGCCCTTCATCTTCGGCGACGGCCACAAGGGCACGCAGGCCTTCGATGCCTGGTATCGCAAGTATGCGGCCAAGGAGATGAAGGACACGCACTATTGCTTCGGCTTCATCCACGATCCCGGCGCGATCCACTCGCGCTCGAAGAAGGTCATGGTCCCCGGCGACATCAACGGCATGAAGATCCGTCCGGCTCAGTCGACGATCGGCCAGATGGTCAAGGCGCTGGGCGGCACCAACGTTCAGGCTTCCGCGCCGGAATCGCGCGATGCGCTGGAGCGCGGCGTCGCCGACGCCATCACATTCCCGTGGGGTTCGGTCTTCCTGTTCGGCATCGACAAGGTGACCAAGTACCATATGGACGTGCCGCTCTACACGACGGTCTTCACCTATTCCATGAACAAGGCCGTCTACGACGGCATGTCGGCGGCGCAGAAGAAGGTGATCGACAATCACTGCACGACCGAATGGGCCGAGAAGGTCGCCGGCCCCTGGGCCGACTTCGAGGCCAACGGCCGCGAGAAGATGAAGAAGGCCGAGGGGCACGAGGTCTACAAGATCTCTGACGCGCAACTCGCCGAGTGGAAGAAGGTCGTCGCGCCGCTCGAAAAGGACTGGGCGGATGCGGTGAAGAAGGCCGGCGGCGACGCTGACGCCATCAAGGCCGACCTCGACGCGACCATCAAGAAATACGGCGCGGGTCTCTGAGGGAGCAAACCCTCTCCTGCGGAGCGGGAGAGGGGGCCCTCGCGAAGCGAGGGTCGGGTGAGGGCGCTGCGTTCATCGCTGCTCCCCTGCCGCCAATTGTCCCGCATCCATCGCGCGTCGCGCGCCACCTTCTCCCGCAAGCGGGAGAAGGATCTCAGCGGCTAGAGTACCGAATCCCATGCAACGCAGCCTGATGGACCGGTTCATCGACGGCATCGAATGGATCGCCGCGATCTTCGTCGGCATCGTCGCCGCCGACATCTTCATTTCCGTCCTGCTGCGGAAATTCTTCTCCGCCTCGATTCCCGACAGCTACGACTTCGGCCGCCTGCTGCTCGGCATCCTCATCTTCTGGGGCATCGCCGCGACCAGCTATCGTGGCACGCACATCACTGTCGACCTGCTCTATTCCTCCGCCGGCCCGCGCGCGCAGCGTCTCATGGACGTGTTCGCGACCGCCGTGCTGCTCTTCGTCGTCAGCGTCCAGACCTACACGCTCTACGACAAGGTCCAGCAGACGCGCATCGACAACGTCCTGACCTACGACCTCAACTGGCCGACCTGGCCCTTCTTCGCGGTTGCGTGGATCGGCGACGTCTCCGCCGTGCTGCTGATCGCGATCCGCACCTACCGCCTCATCTTCCACCCGGAAGAGATGGAGCGTGGCCACCCTCACAATTCCGAAGCCGCCCATGAATCCTGATCTGATCGCCGCAGGCGGCTTCGTCCTCCTGTTCGTGCTGATGCTGCTGCGCGTGCCCGTCGGCATGGCCATGGCGCTGGTCGGCGTCGGCGGCTACGCCATGCTGGTCAACAGCACCGCCGCGCTGAAGCTCATCGGCCAGACCTCGATGCGCACGGTCACCGACTACACGTTCGGCGTCATTCCCATGTTCCTGCTGATGGGCGCCTTCGTGTCCACGTCCGGCATCAGCAAGGAATTGTTCCGCGCGGCGAACACGTTCCTTGGCCATCGCCGTGGCGGCCTGGGCATCGCCACCATCGCCGCCTGCGGCGGCTTCGCCGCCATTTCCGGCTCGTCGGTCGCGACCGCCGCTACCTTCTCGACCGTCGCCTATCCGGAAATGCGCCGCTTCGGCTATCCGCAGAGCTTCGCCACCGGCGTGATCGCAGCGGGCGGCACGCTCGGCGCCATGCTGCCGCCCTCCACCGTGCTCGCCGTCTACGCGATCATCACGCAGCAGGACATCGGCAAGCTCTTCGTCGCCGGCGTCCTTCCAGGCCTCCTGGCGATCTGCATGCACATGATCACCATCGCGATCATCGCTTACGTGAAGCCCGACTTCCTGCCCGCCGCGCCGCGCGCGACCTGGGACGAGCGCGTCGCCGCGCTGAAGAACGTCTGGGCGCCGCTGGTGCTGTTCGTCTTCGTCATCGGCGGTCTCTACGGCGGCCTGTTCACGCCGACGGAAGCCGGCGGCATGGGCGCGGGCGGCGCCTTCCTGATCGGCCTCCTGCGCGGCCGCCTCTCGCGCGCCGACATCCGCAATTCGCTGTTGCAGGCCACCCGCACGGCCGCCGCCGTCTTCACCGTGCTGATCGGCGCGTTGCTGTTCGGCTATTTCCTCACCATCACGCAGACGCCGCAGAAGGTCACCGAATTCCTCACCTCGCTCGGCCTCGGCCGCTACGGCGTGCTCATCCTCATCATGCTCATGTATCTGGTGCTCGGCTGCCTGATGGACGCCATGGCGATGATCATCCTGACCGTGCCGATCATCTTCCCGGTCATCATGCACCTGGGCTTCGACCCGATCTGGTTCGGCGTCATCATCGTCATGACGGTGGAGCTCGGCCTGATCCATCCGCCGGTCGGAATGAACGTTTTCGTCATCAAGTCCGTCATTCCCGAAGTCTCGTTCTCGACGATCTTCAAGGGCGTTATCCCCTTCATCTGCGCCGATCTCGTGCGCCTCGCGATCCTCATCGCCTTCCCGATCATCGCGCTCTACCTGCCCTCGCGCATGTGACTTGGCTGGACGCGGAACCTCCGCCGCGCCATATCGTTTCGAAATTCGAATCCTCATCCTGAGAAGCGTTGCGCAGCAGCGCGTCTCGAAGGATGACCAAGCCCACGATTCCGTACCGGCCATCCTTCGAGACGCCCGCCTCGCGGGCTCCTCAGGATGAGGAGAGTTGAATCGTGGACGCGCAATACGACGTTGGGTCGTACGAGGGGCAAATGAGCGACGTGATCGACAACAAGGCCGAGAGCCGCTTCGAGATTTCCGTGGAAGGCTCGATGGCGATCGCCGAATATCGCATCGTCGGCGACACGATCTACTTCACGCACACCGAGACGCCCCACGCGCTGCAGGGCAAGGGCGTCGCGAGCAAGCTCATCCGTGGCGCGCTGACCGATGCGAAGTCGCGCGGCCTGAAGATCGTCCCACGGTGCTCCTTCGTCGTGGATTATCTGGCAAAGCATCCCGAACTGGCCTGAGCCGCGATGAGCGGCGCTGCTTTTGCGACGCTGGGCATCGTCGTCGCGACGATCCTGGGCGTGCTGGCGCGCCCGTTCCGTCTGCCCGAATATGTCTTCGCCATCGCGGGCGCAGCCGCGCTGCTCGCCTTTGGCCTGCTCTCGCCGGCCGCCGCATGGGCCGCCGCCGCCAAGGGCTATGACGTCTATCTCTTCCTGATCGGCATGATGCTGCTCGCCGAAGTGGCGCGCCAGGAAGGCCTGTTCGACTGGATCGCAGGCCATGCAGCCCATGCCGCCAAGGGCTCGGCGCGCCGCCTGTTCGCGCTCGTCTATCTCGTCGGGACGATCGTCACGGTCTTTCTCTCCAACGACGCCACCGCCGTCGTCCTGACGCCGGCCGTCTACGCGGTTGCACGAACGGCGGGCGTCGAGCCGCTGCCCTTTCTCTTCATCTGCGCCTTCATCGCCAATGCCGCGAGCTTCGTCCTGCCGATCTCGAACCCGGCCAACCTGGTCGTCTACGGCGACCGGCTGCCGGCGTTGGCGCCATGGATCAAGACCTTCGCGCTCCCCTCGCTCATCGCCATCGCGGCGACCTACGCCGCGCTGCGCTGGACACAGCGCCGCGCGCTGGAAAAGCCGCTCGGCCCCGCGCCCGAAGTCGAGCCGCTGTCGTCGGCCGGGCGGGCGGCGGGCGCGACATTGGCGCTTGCAGCCCTGGTCCTGGTCGGCGCCTCCGCGCTCGGGCGCGATCTCGGCCTGCCGACGCTTGCCTGCGGCCTTCTCTCCCTCATCGCTGCGTCCTTCATCGCCATGCGCTCGCCCCTTCCCGTGCTCAAGCATGTCGCCTGGGGCGTGCTGCCGCTGGTCGTAGGGCTTTTCATTCTCGTTGCGGGGCTGGAGCATGTCGGCGGCATCAGGCTGATCGCCGACTGGCTTTCCGGCCACGAAAAGACAGCGCGCGGCCAGACGGCGTTTCTAGCCGGCCTCGCGGCAGGCATAGGCACGAACATCGTCAACAATCTGCCGCTCGGCCTGCTTGCGGGCGCGGCGGGGCAGGCGGCTCACGCGCCGGACAAGACGATGGCGGCGCTGCTGATCGGCGTCGATCTCGGCCCCAATCTGTCGGTCACGGGCTCGCTTGCGACCCTGCTCTGGCTGCTCGCGATCCGTCGCGAGGGCGAGCGCGTCGGCGCCCTGCGCTTTCTGGGTCTCGGCGCGCTGGTCATGCCGCCAGCGCTCCTTCTCGCGCTGGCGGCGTTGGTTCTCGTTTGACCGCTACAGCATCCCGAGCGTGCGCGGCAGCCAGAGCGACAGGCCCGGCCAGTAGGTCACGATCACCAGGAAGACGAGCATGGTCAGCAGCCACGGCCAGACGGCGATGGTCAGTTCCGTGATGCCCATCTTGGTGATGCCCGAGGCGACATAGAGATTGAGGCCGACCGGCGGGTGGCACATGCCAACTTCCATGTTGACCACGATTAGGATGCCGAAATGCACGGGATCGATGCCGAGCTTCACCGCCATCGGGAACAGGATGGGCGCCATGATCAGGACGATCGAGGACGGCTCCATCACGTTGCCGGCGAGCAGCAGCAGGATGTTCACCACCAGCAGGAACGTGATCCAGTTGAAGCCGGAATCGCCGATCCACGCGGCCATCGCCTGCGGGATCTGCTCCGACGTCATCAGGAACGAGAACAGCACAGCATTGGTGATGATGTAGAGCAGCATCGCGCTCATGTTGGCCGACGACAGCAGCGTGCGCGGCACGTCGGCGAGCTTCATGTCCTTGTAGACGAAGACAGTGATGAAGAAGGAATAGACCGCGCTCATCGCGGCGGCTTCCGTCGGCGTGAAGGCGCCCGTGTAGATGCCGCCGATCACGATGACGATCAGCGCGAGGCCCCAGATGCTCTCGCGGAACGTCCGCCAGCGTTCGCCGAGCGAAGCCTTCTCAAGCCGCGGATAGCCGTTCTTCCACGCGCGGTAGAAGGTCGTCGCGCCGAGGAAGGCCGCGAGCATCAAGCCGGGGATCACGCCGGCGACGAAGAGCTGGCCGACGGATGCGGACGTGACGGCCTTTCCGTCCGGCCCCTGCACGACCATGCCGGAGGTGGCGACGGCATACATGACCATGACGATGGACGGCGGGATGAGGATGCCGAGCGCGCCCGATGTGGTGATGACGCCGGCGCCGAAGCGTTGCGGAAAGCCCTGCCGCGCCATCGCGGGCAGCAGGATCGAGCCGATGGCGACCACGGTCGCCGGGCTGGAGCCGGACACGGCGGCGAACAGCGCGCAAGCCACAACGCCGGCGAGGCCGAGGCCGCCGTACCAGTGGCCGACCATCGCCGAGGCGAAATTGATCATGCGCCGCGCGACGCCGCCGTGGGTGAGAAAATTGCCGGCGAGGATGAAGAACGGGATCGCCATGATCTCGAACTTCTCGATGCCGGTGAAAAGTTTCAGCGCGACCGAATCCATCGGGACCGTGGTCAGCGTGAACAGGAAGGTCATCACGGTCAGGCCGAGCGCGATCGAGATCGGCATGCCCGTAAGCATCAGCGCGACCAGCAGCGCGAAGATCATGCCGACGCGGAAGCTGTCGCCGACCGGCAGGATTCCGAACTTGGCCGCGAAGCAGGCGAGCGCGAGCAGGACCGGCGCGCCGATGATCAGGAGACCGCCGCGCGGCGAGCCCCAGGCTTCCTTCGGAGCGCCGGGGGCGATCTGGGCGGGGGCGTTCATCGGGCGCCTCCGGTCTCGAGCACGCCCGGCAGGGTCGGGGTGTCATCCTCCAGGCCGTCGACATGGCCGTGGTCGTGATGCGGCAATTCGCCGGTGCGCGAGAAGGACCAGGCGACCTGAAGGAAGCGGAAGCACATGAGATAGGAGCCCAGCGGCACGGCGAGATAGACGAGCCACATCGGCGCCTCGAGATCCGCGGAGACCTGGTCGGTATGGGCGATGTGCCAGACGAAGCGCGCGCCGAGCGAGCCGACGATGAAGGTGAAGAGCGCTCCGGCCATCAGCGCGAACAGCACGACGAGATGGCGCGACGCCGGACTTGCGCGATTGACCGCGACATCGACGCCGACATGGATGCCCGTGCGCACGCCGTAGGCCGCGCCGAACTTGGCCATCCACACGAACATGTAGATGCACAATTCCTGCGCCCAGGTGAGGTTGAAACCGCGCAGGAAGCCGAAAACGGCGCGCCCGCCGACGAACAGCCAGTCCATGCCATGCTCCTTGCCCCAGCGGGCGAGGTCGATGGCTGTCGTGAGCGAATAGCGATGAACCACGGCGACGAAGATGACGATCGTCGCCGCGCCCATCAGGCTCGCGATGATGATTTCCTCGAGCCGGTTGAGAATCCGCGAGAGCAAGTGCTCCTCCCCTCTTCAGTCCGCCGGGCCGGCGGTTGATCCGCCGTTGTGCCGGTGCAAAAAACGGCGGGAATTTCCCGCCGCTCCAGTTCGTTATGCAGATTGTGCCGCAGCGCTCACATCACGCCGGCTTCGGTCGCCACCTTCTTGAGCAGGTCCTTGCCGATCCGGCTGGACATCTCGTCCCACACCGGCTTGGAGGCGTCGCGCCACTTCTTGAGGTCGGCGTCGGTCGGCTTGTAGAACTCGATCTTGCCGCTCTTCTTCATGGCTTCCAGCGCCTCGTCGTTCTCCTGCTGCGAGATGCCGTTGGAATAGGTGGTGGCCTCCGCCATCGCCTTTTCGAGCTGGCCGCGAACGTCGGCAGGCAGGCCATCCCAGAACT
>CAMFKC010000050.1 GCA_945956975.1 uncultured Methylocystaceae bacterium
CCCCCCCCCCCCCCCCCCCCCCTTTTTAATGCCCCCCCCCCCCCCGCGCTCTCCCCACTGCATCTCGTCGGCAGCGTCAGATGTGTATAAGAGACAGGAACAAGAGTTCATGATGTCGTTGATCACCATCGGACTCTCCCTTGGCGTGCGTTGGTCTGGGGGCGGCGCCGACCGCGACTGGCCGGACTTTCGACCATCGCGGTCCGCGCCGCTGTGAGAATTGGCACACTAGAGACCGATCAAGACCAGAACGTGACGGCACGCCGGGCCGGATGCGGCGAGATCGCGGGACGTTCGCCACAAACCTTAAGCCTGAGGGCGGAGCCTACCAGACGCCGGTGTTGGGCATGGAGGCCCAGGGCTCCGCAGGCGCCTTCGCGTCGCCGGCCTGCAGCAGTTCGATCGAGATGTTGTCCGGGGTCCGGATGAAGGCCATGCGGCCGTCGCGCGGGGGGCGATTGATGGTCACGCCGGCCTTCATGAGCCGATCGCAGAGGGCGTAGATGTCGTCCACCCTATAGGCGAGATGACCGAAATTCCGGCCGCCCGTATAGGCCTCGGGATCCCAGTTGTAGGTCAGTTCGACCAGCGGCGCATTGCGCTCCTTGGCCAGATCGATGTCCTGGGGCGCCGCCAGAAAGACGAGCGTGAAGCGGCCGGCCTCGTTGCTGATGCGGCGCACCTCGACCAGGCCGAACTTGTTGCAGAAGAAATCGAGCGATTGATCGAGGTCGCTGACGCGGATCATCGTGTGCAGATATTGCAAGGCTTCGCCTCCGTGAAAATTCGCGGGGAGGATCGGCCAGCCGCCGCGCGAAGGGAAGCGAAAACTTGCCGCCTGCTGCGCCATGGCCTAGACGGTCGGGCCCCAGGACCGAAGGAAAAGCCATGTCCGAGCTGCACGCCCGAAAGGAGAGCGCAGCGCTCGCCTCGATCGGGGCCAGCGCGGCGATCACGATCGGAAAGCTGGTCGCGGGACTGATGACGGGCTCGCTCGCGCTGATGTCGGAAGCCGGCCACGCCGCCGTCGACACGGGGGCCACAATCCTGACCTGGCTTGCCGTGCGCGCCGCGCACAAGCCTGCCGACGAGCAACACCATTACGGCCACGGCAAATACGAATCGCTGGCCGCTCTGGCCGAAACCGGCCTCCTGTTCGCGTTGACCGCCTTCGTGGTCATCGAGGCCACGCATCGCCTGCTGTCCGACGTCAATCCCGTCGAGCCCAAGGCCATCGCCTTCGTCGTGCTGATCGCCTCTATCGTCATCGACCTCGTGCGGTGGAGATCCCTGACGAAGATCGCCAGGGAAACGCGAAGCGACGCGCTGGCCGCCGACGCGCTGCACTTTTCGAGCGACCTCGTCGCGTCCGTGCTCGTGCTGGCCGGCCTCACGCTCACTTATTTCGGCTATCCGCAGGCGGACGCGTGGGCGGCGTTCGGCGTCGCCGCCTTCGTCGCCATTGCGGGATACAGGCTCGGCCGCCGCACGGTGGACGCATTGCTCGACACTGCGCCGGCGGGCGTGGCCGAGAAGCTTCGGGTCGCCGTGGAGGCCGTGCCCGGCGTCGTGCACGTCGATTTCCTGCGTCTGAGGCCCGCCGGGCCGGTCGTTCTGGGCGAGATCGGGATCGGCGTCGCCCGCACCCTGCCCCAGGAACGCGTGGCGCGAATCGTCGACGCCGTCACGCAGGCCATAAAGGACGTGGTTCCGGAAGCGGACCTGACGCTGACAACAGCGCCGATCGCTCTCGACGACGAAACCGCGCTCGAACGCGTGCTGCTCGTCGCCGCGCGCCAGCGGCGCGCCGTCCATCACGTCACCGTGCAGGAGGTGGAGGGGCGCAGGTCGATCTCCCTTGATCTCGAGATCGACGGCCGCCTGCAGCACGGCGCCGCGCATGAGGCCGCCACCCGGCTCGAAAGCGCAGTGCGCGAGGAACTGGGCGACGACGTCGAAGTCGAAACGCATATCGAGCCGCTCGAGACCCGCGAGCTGGAGGGCCGCGATGTCGAGCCGGGGCTTGCCGCGAGCATATCCGAGGAACTGGCGCATCATGCGGCCAGGGGCGGGCTCGTCGGCGATGTCCACAATGTGCGTGTGCGCCAGACGGACGCCGGCCTGGTGGTCAATTACCACTGCCGCGTCGACCCGGCCCTCACCGTCACGCGGGTGCACGACGCCGTCGACGATGTCGACCGCCTGCTGCGCGCCTCCCGCGACGGCATCTGTCGCGTGGTCGGCCACGCCGAGCCGCAGCGCGTTGCGTAATTAACTATTCGTTCGTTCTCCGTTCGTGTGATTTTTGCGCCAGCGCAAATTTCCGATTCATCTTCCATTAATCGCTCTGGACAAATCGCCCCCTCAGGATTCAGATGAATTCGATTCGGAGCGATGCGGCACATGGCTCCGATCAACGAACTGGGATTCGAGGGGGCCACACATGGCGCGTGCAAACGCAGCCAGCGTGCTTGCGCGTGGGCGGACGCGCAGCCGGGGCGCGGTATCGGGAAGATTCTTTCCCGAACCTGAAGCGCTTCATCGAGTAGAACCATGGTTCCGCCGGGCCGTCGTCGTGATGGCGATCCTTTTCCTGTCATCGCTCACGATCGCGGCGGCGTTCATCTCGACGCGTGTCTATGAAGACGCGTTAAGCGACGCCAATTCGGATCTCGAACTCGTTGCATCCGCAATCGAACACAATCTGCGGGGCGCGGCGATTTCGCTGCTCGGCAAGGATGGCGGCGTCTCCCTCACCGACGTTGCGCCGGGTCGCGCGCTGGCCCGCGGCCGACGGATCTTCGTCACCGATCCCTCCGGCGCGATCCTCGACTATTTTCCGAAGCAGGCGAACCCGCCCAAAACGCTCGCGGACGTTCTCGGCCAGGGCGAACCCGTAGCGGTCCTCGCCGAAAAAGCCGGCGTCATGCAGGTCTCGCTCGCTAACGGCGTGCGGGCTTTCGCGACCGTGCGCAATCTTCATGAGCCGCTCGGCCAACTCGCCATCATCCACACGTTCGACGACGCTGTCGCCGAGGCGCATTCCAACATCATCCGCGGCGACGTCCTGCTCGGCTCGACAGGCGTTCTGCTCGCGCTCGTGGTCGCCGCCTATTATTGGCAAGCCGGCCGGACGCGGGACGCAGACGACGCGAGCGAAAGGCTGCGCCGCCGCATGGACGCGGCTCTCAGCCGCGGCCGCTGCGGGCTGTGGGATTGGGACATAGCGCGCGGGCGCATCTACTGGTCGCAATCCATGTACGAAATCCTCGGCATGGAGCCGCAGGACAGGTTCATGTCGTTCGGCGAACTGACGGCGCTGATGCATGCAGGCGACACGGATCTCGGCGCGATGGCCGAGGCGCTCGCGGGCAAAAAGGCGCAGGCGCTAGAAAGCGAATTCCGCATCCGCAATGCGCGCAACGAATGGATCTGGCTGCGCGCGCGCGCCGAACTCGTCGAAGCCATGCCTGGCGAAGGCCCGCGCCTGATCGGCATCGTCATCGACATCACCGAGCAGAAGGCGCTCGCCGAGCGCACCGAGCGGCATGACGCGCGGCTGCGCGACGCGATCGAGACGATTTCCGAAGCCTTCGTGCTCTGGGACGCCGACAATCGTCTGGTGATGAGCAATTCGAAGTTCCGTACGCTGCACGGCCTGTGCGACGACACCGCCGCCGTCGGCAAGCCCTATGCGCATGTGATGGCCGCAGGCTCCCCGCCGCTGATCCAGACCCAGATCGCGCTCGGAGAACGGCCGGGCGCTGCGGCGCGCACCTACGAGGCGCGCCTCGTCGACGGGCGCTGGCTGCAGGTCAACGAGCGCCGCACAGGCGACGGCGGCTACGTCTCGATCGGCACCGACATCACGCAGCTCAAGAAGCACGAAGAGCAATTGCTGGATTCGGAACGCCGCCTGACGGCGACCGTGATCGACCTGAGGAAATCGCGGCAGGCGCTCGAACGCCAGGCCCGCGAGCTCGCCGAACTCGCCGAAAAATATCTCGAGGAAAAAGCCAACGCCGAGAGCGCCAACCGCGCCAAGACCGAATTCCTCGCCAATATGAGCCACGAATTGCGGACGCCGCTGAATGCGATCATCGGCTTCTCGGAAATGATGCAGGCGCAGGTGTTCGGGCCGCTGGGTTCGGACAAATACGCCGACTACAGCGCGCACATCAAGGAAAGCGGCGACTATCTGCTCGCTGTGATTTCAGATGTGCTCGACATGTCCAGGCTGGACGCCGGCCAGGTTTCGATCGATCCCAAGCCGTTCGATCTCGCGCAGAGCATTCAGTCCGCCGCACGTCGCGTGGAACTGGCCGCCGGCGAAAAATCCATCATTCTGGAAGCGCGCAGCCCCGAGAAGCTCGACTGGTTCGGCGATCGCGCAGCCATCGAGAAGTCGCTCGGCATCGTCCTGCGCAACGCCATCAAGTTCACGCCAAACGACGGCGCGGTCGCGATCCGCCTGCGGCCCTCGCAGACCGGCGTCAATATCTACATCGCCGACAACGGGCCCGGCATGTCGCGCGAATGCCTGGCGCGGATCGGCAAGCCCTTCGAGCAGTTCCATTCCAACGTCGACAACGGCATGCGCGGCTCGGGGCTCGGTCTGGCGATCGCCTATTCGCTGATCTCGCTGCATCAGGGCCGCTTGAAAGTGCGGTCGCAACCGGGCCGCGGCACGATCGTCCAGTTCCATCTGCCGTTTTCCGGCCAACAAAGGATCAGGCAGCAAGCAGCCGCCTGAAAATCGCCGCCACGCTTTTCGCGCGTTCCTCGATTTCGGCGTTCATCTGCTTTTCATCCGGCAGGCCGGCGCTGGTCGCGATGCGGCGGCGCACGGCGGGGGGCGCGGCGTCGGTCTTCATGTCGAGCGGCAGGAGGATCCGCTGCATCTGCACAACATCGGTGTAAAGCCGGTGCGCCGCGAGCAGCATCTCCATGTCGGCGGTGGCGATCAACCCGCTGGCGCACGCGCGGCGCAAGACATCCGTCGTACCGACCAAGACAATCTCTTCGTGCGCGGCGGCGTGGGCGAGCACGAGAAATTGCGCGATGAATTCGACGTCGATCAACGCGCCGCGATAGAGCTTGAGATCCACACGATCCCGATCGCCCTTCTCCTTGGCGATCAGTTCGCGCATCTCGCGGATGTCGCGCGCCACGGCCGCAACCTTGCGCGTCTCACGTAGCGATTGCGCGATGGCCGCGCGCAGCTCCTCGAGCAGAGTTGGGTCTCCGCAGACCGGCCGCGCGCGCGAAATGGCCATCTTCTCCCAGGTCTCCGCCTCCTCGCGCTGATATTGAATGAAGCTCGACAATTGCACCGCGACGGGCCCCTTGGTGCCCGACGGGCGCAGGCGCATGTCGACCTCGTAGAGGGGCCCACGCCGCGTGGCGACCGTAAGGGCCGAGATCAGGCGCTGCGTCAGGCGCGTGTAGTATTGCACCGCGTGCAACGCGCGGCGCCCGTCGGACTCGGGCCGCTCGGGATCGAAATCGTAGACGATCACGAGATCGAGATCCGAGGTCGCGGTCATTTCGCGCGAGCCAAGCTTGCCCATGGCAATGACGGCGACACGGCCGCCGGCGATCTCGCCGTGCTCGCTGGCGAAAGCCTTGACGACATGCGTCAACGTCGCTTCCAGCAGGCAGTCGGCGAGCGCGGAAAAGGCAGGCCCCGCATCGACGGGATCGATGGCGCCCGACAGCGCGCGCACGCCGATCGAAAACAGGTTCTCCTGCGCGACGAGCCGCGCAGCATCGAGGAAGTCCTCGTATTGCTCGATCGCGTAGAGACGGCGAGCATGCTCGTCGAAATAGGCGCGGTCGAGCGCGGAGCCGAAAAAGCGGGGGTCGATGACGGCGTCCAGCACATGCGGCGTTCTGGCGACGATGGCCGCAAGCCGCGGCGCCGCGCCCAGAACGTCGCCGAAGAGATCGCGAAGCCTGGCGTTGGAGCGGAGGATCGAGAACAATTCGTTGGCGGCGGGCATGTGGCCCATCGCGCCGTCGAAGGCTGCGAGCGCCGCATCGGGATCGCCGGAGCCGGCGAGCGATTCCAGGAGTTCGGGCACGAGTTCCGTCAGCACTTCGCGCGCACGGGCGGTCTGGACGGCGGCGCGGCGGCCGAAGTGCCAGCCGCGCACGGTCTCGGCGGCCAACGGCGGATCCTTGAAGCCCATGCGGGCCAGCGTTTCGAGCGTCTCGGGATCATCCTGTACGCCGGTGAAGACGAGACTGCCCTTCTCCGCATCGAGTCCCGGCTCGCGCTCGAAAAGCCGCGCATAGTGCATCTCGACCTTGCGGAAATGGCGCGTGAGCCAGGCCTCGAACTTCTTGTAGGTGGAGTGGCCGCAAAATTTCGCGAAGCGCGCGAGTTCGTCATCGTCGGATGGCAGGCGCTGCGTCTGTTCGTCGGCGATCATCTGCAGCCGATGTTCGACTGTGCGCAGGACGGCGTAGGATTCGGTCAATTCGTCGCGCGCCTGAGGCGACACCCAATTGTCGGCGGCGAGCGCGGCCAGCATGTCGAGCGTGCGCCGTCCGCGCAATTCGGGCCTCCGGCCGCCGAAGATCAGTTGCTGCGTTTGCACGAAGAATTCGATCTCGCGGATGCCGCCACGGCCGAGCTTGACGTCGTGGCCGGGGACGACGACTTCGGCATGGCCGCGCACCGCATGAATCTGCCGCTTCATTGCATGAATGTCGGCGATCGCCGCATAGTCGAAATAGCGCCGCCAGATGAACGGCCGGAGTTCCTCCAGAAAGCGTGCGCCCAATTCGACCTGCCCGGCGATCGGGCGCGCCTTGATCATCGCGGCGCGCTCCCAGTTCTGGCCGAGCGTTTCGTAGTAGGAAAGCGCAGCCGGCAGCGAGACAGCGACCGATGTCGAGCCGGGGTCGGGACGCAGGCGCAGATCGACGCGAAGGACGTAGCCGTCGCCCGTACGCTCGGACAGGATGCGCGACAAGGATTTCGTCAGCCGCACATAGAAAGGCGAAGGCTCGCCGCCCTTGAGCCGCGCGGCGGCGATCTCCGGATCGTAGAAGACAACGAGGTCGACATCGCTGGAATAGTTCAGTTCGCCCGCGCCGTGCTTGCCGAGCGCCAGCACGACCAGCCCGCAATCCAGCGCCGGCTGCGCTGGATCGACAGGCTCGAACCGCCCGTCGGCAATCGCGCGCCGCAGGAGGAACTCGAGCGTCGCCGAAACGTAGACGTCGGCGGCCGCCGTTAGGGCAGCCGTCACCTGTTCGAGCCGCCACAGGCCGCCGAGGTCCGCGAGCGCGATATAAAGCGCGCCGAACTGCCGCGCGCGGCGCAGGCGCTTCATCAGGGCGGCCTCGTCGTGAAGGCCCGCGCAATCGGCGACGAGCTTTTCGAGCGCGGCGGCGAAGGCCGTGTCGGGATCGCTCGTCAACATGTTGGCAAGGCGCGCCGGATCGGCGGAGGCCAGGCGCCACAAAAACGGCGAATGATCGGCGAGGCCCGACAGCAGCGCGGCGACGCCGGGCTCCGACAAAAGCCCCTGCAGGCGCGGGTGCTCGCGCGCTGCATCAGCCAGATCCTTCATCCGCGACGCGGCGGCCTTCCTGTCGGCTGTCAGTGGCGATGGCGCCAGCCGTCGCCAGAACGCAGCTTCGTGTCCTTCAAGGCGCGCCTGCACGCGTCGAATCTCCCTGCCGAGTCCCCGGCGGCGACGCCGCTGCGGTCATTGCAGGAATTTCTAGCACGGCGCGGAGGCCCGGCGCATTGTCTTCGAGACGCAGGCCGCCGCCATGCAAATGCGCGATCGCCGCCGCCAGGGACAGGCCCAGGCCAGATCCCGGAAGCGTACGGGAGGCTTCCAGCCGCACGAAACGGTCGAGCACGCGGTCGCGGTCGGCCGCCGGCACGCCGGGCCCGCGGTCTTCAACGGACAGACGGACCCTCTGGCCCGCGCGACGCACGACAAGGCGCAATTGCGCGGCGGAGCCCGATTCAGGCGCACCGTATTTCAGCCCGTTGTCGAGAAGGTTGGAAAGCGTCTGCGCGATCAACTCCCGGTTGCCGCGCGCCATCACCCCGGGCTCGATGTCGGCGGCGAAGGCGACGCCCCGCTCTTCCGCAGCGGCTTCGTAAAGTTCGGCGACATCGACCGCGACACGGCTGACGTCGAGCGTCTCCATCTTGGGACCGCTGCCCGATTCGGCGCGCGCAATGGTGAGCAACGCGTCGAAGATGCGCATCAGGCCATCCGCCTCGCCGATCACCTTCTCGAGCGTCTCGCGAAGCGCTTCGGGCCTGTCGGTCTGGCGCAGCGCGACATCGGCATTGTTGCGCAGGCGCGTCAGCGGCGTCCGCAAATCATGGGCAATATTGTCGGAGACTTCCTTCATGCCGCGCAGCAGGGTTTCGATCCGCGTCAGCATGGCGTTCAAATTCTCGGCCAGACGGTCGATCTCGTCGCCGGACCCCGTTACCGGCAGGCGCTTCGACAGGTCGCCGCGCATGATGACAGCGGCGGATTCCGACATGGCGTCGACGCGAATCAAGACGCGGCGCGCGACGAACAGGCCGCCGATGGCGCCGATCGCCACGAGCCAGATCAGCGAATTGGAAAGCGCCTGGCGCAGGATCTTGCGCAGTCGCGCGACTTCCTCGACGTCATGGCCGACGAGCAGCCGGTAGTTTCCGGGCAGTACGAAGACGCGGACGAGGGCGCGGCGGCGCGCATCCTTTTCACCCGGCCGTTGATAGGTCGTGTCGACGAGGCCTTCACTCGACAGGGTGGAAGTCGGCAACGAAGCGACGTTGCCGACGATCGGGTCGCCGGCGAAAGTGGTCAGCAGATAGATGTCGCCGCCGGGCTGGCGGATGCGCCGCTCGATCGATTGAACGACCTGCTGCACGCCGCCTTGCGCATATTGATCCGACAGTCCGCGGATGTCGGCGTCGATCGTTTCGGAAATCTGGTCTTCCAGAACGCCGCGCACGCTGCGCCCGACGTTCATGACGACGAGGCTGGCCGCGACGCCGAAGATGATCGAATAGACAACGGCGAGCTTGAAGGCGGTCGTGCGAAATAGTTTCGACAGCGCGCTCACGCGGCGCCGTCGCGGATCATGTAGCCCGCGCCGCGGATCGTATGCAGGAGCGGCGTTTCGAAGCCCTTGTCGATCTTCGAGCGCAGGCGCGATATATGCACGTCGATCACGTTGGTCTGCGGATCGAAGTGGTAATCCCAGACGTTTTCCAGCAGCATGGTGCGTGTCACCACCTGACCGGCATGCTTCATC
>CAMFKC010000051.1 GCA_945956975.1 uncultured Methylocystaceae bacterium
CCAATGCACCGAGCCCATATCCTCGAGCACCGCGTAGCTGACATTGCGGAAGCCGGGCGTCAGCCGTGCAATCTCGTCCATGATCTCGGACGGATGTTTGTAGGCCATGGGATAGCCGAGCGCGGCGCTGAGATCGCATGTCGCCTGCCATTCGGACTTGCCGCCGAGCGGTTGCATGACCTGGCGCACACGGTTGATGCGGCGCTCCGCATTGGTGAACGTCCCGTCCTTCTCGAGGAAGGACGCGCCGGGCAGAAAAACGTGCGCATATTTCGCAGTCTCGTTCAGGAAGAGATCCTGGATGACCACGCATTCCATCGCGGCGAGTCCCGCCGTCACGTGCTTCGTATCGGGATCGGATTGCGCGATGTCCTCGCCCTGCACGTAGAGGCCTTTGAAGACGCCGTCGACAGCCTCGTCCAGCATGTTGGGAATGCGCAGGCCGGGTTCGCGGTCGAGCGGAACGCCCCACAGATTTTCGAACATGTCCCGCGTAGCGTCGTCGGACACATGGCGGTATCCCGACAATTCGTGCGGGAAGGAACCCATGTCGCAGGAGCCCTGCACATTGTTCTGCCCGCGCAGCGGATTCACGCCGACGCCTTCGCGTCCGACATTGCCGGTCGCCATCGCGAGATTGGCGATCGCCATCACGGTCGTCGAACCCTGGCTATGCTCGGTTACGCCGAGGCCGTAGTAGATCGCGCCATTGCCGCCGGTCGCGTAGAGCCGCGCAGCCGCGCGAACGTCCGCCGCCGGCACACCCGTGTGCACTTCGCTGGCTTCGGGCGAATTGTGCGCCTGAGCGACGAAGCGCGCCCAGGATTCGAATTCGGCGAGATCGCAGCGTTCACGCACGAAGGCTTCGTTCACGAGCCCCTCGGTCACGACCGTGTGCGCCAGCGCGTTCAGCAGCGCCACATTCGTGCCGGGCTGAAGCGGCAGGTGGTGCGCGGCTGTAATGTGCGGCGACTTGACGAGATCGATGCGGCGCGGATCCGCGACGATCAGCTTCGCGCCGGCGCGCAGCCGCTTCTTCAGGCGCGAGGCGAAGACCGGGTGGGCGTCGGTTGGATTGGCGCCGATGACGAGGATGACGTCGGATTTTTCGACCGACTTGAAATCCTGCGTGCCTGCCGATGTTCCAAAGGTCTGCGACAGTCCGTATCCGGTCGGCGAATGGCAGACGCGGGCGCAGGTATCGACATTGTTGTTGCCGAACGCCGCGCGCACCAGCTTCTGCACGAGGAAGACTTCCTCATTCGTGCAGCGGGAGGACGTGATCGCGCCGACGGATTCGCGGCCGTATTTGGCCTGTATGCGCTTGAACTCGGCGGCGGCATATTGGATCGCCTCGTCCCAGGAAACCTCGCGCCACGGGTCCGTGATCTTGGCGCGGATCATCGGCTTGGTGATGCGGTCCTTGTGCGTCGCATAGCCCCAGGCGAAGCGTCCCTTCACGCAGGAATGGCCTTCGTTGGCCGCGCCGTCCTTGTAGGGAACCATGCGCACCAGCCGGTCGCCCTGCATCTCCGCCTTGAACGAGCAGCCGACGCCGCAATAGGCGCAGGTCGTCACCACGGAATGGTCAGGCTGGCCGTGCGCGATCACGCTCTTTTCCGTCAGTGTGGCCGTCGGGCAGGCCTGAACGCAGGCGCCGCAGGAAACGCATTCGGAACCGAGAAAGTCGGTGGGTCCCGCAGCCACGCGCGACTCGAAGCCGCGGCCGGCGATCGTCAGCGCGAATGTGCCCTGCACTTCCTCGCAGGCTCGCACGCAGCGGTTGCAGACGATGCACTTGGACGCGTCGTACGTGAAATAAGGGTTCGACTCGTCTTTGGCGCAGTCGAGATGGTTGTCGCCAGCATATCCGTAGCGCACGTCGCGCAGACCAACAGCGCCGGCCATGTCCTGCAGTTCGCAATCGCCGTTGGCGGCGCAGGTGAGGCAGTCCAAAGGGTGATCAGAAATGTAGAGTTCCATCACGCCGCGCCGTAGCTTGGCGATGCGGTCGGTTTGCGTGCGCACCACCATGCCCTGTTCGGCGGGGGTCGTGCATGACGCGGGCGTGCCCTTGCGTCCCTCGATTTCGACGAGGCAAAGACGGCACGAACCGAACGGCTCGAGCGAATCCGTCGCGCAGAGCTTCGGGATTTTCGTGCCGAGCGCCATGGCCGCGGCCATGACTGATGTTCCCTTGGCCACACTGACTTCGACGCCGTCGATGGTGAGCGTCACACTTTCCGCGCTCGCGCGGATCGGCGTGCCGAAGTCGACTTCCTTGATGAGGCTTGCCGCCTGCGTCGGGCTCATCCTTGGCCTCCTATTCCGCCGCCTGCGCGACGGGCGCGCGGCGGAAATCCTCGGGGAAATGGCGAAGCGCGCTCGCGACGGGCATCGGTGTGAGCCCACCCATTGCGCAGAGCGAACCGTCGGTCATCAATTGGTTGAGATCCGCGAGCACGGCGAGGTTCTTGTCGCGCTCGACGCCTGCGACGATGCGATCGACCGTCTCGACGCCCCGCACGGCGCCGATCCGACAAGGCGTGCATTTGCCGCAGCTTTCCTTGGCGCAGAACTCGAAGGCGAAACGCGCCTGCTTCGCCATGTCGACGCTGTCGTCGAACACGACGACGCCGCCATGGCCGAGCATGGCGCCGATCGAGGCAAGCGCTTCATAGTCGAGCGGCGTGTCGAGCTGGCTCTCGGGCAGATAGGCGCCCAGCGGCCCGCCCACCTGCACGGCGCGGATCGGCCGTCCGGAGCGCGTGCCGCCGCCGAAACCCTCGATCAGATCGCGCAAGGTGGCGCCGAAGGCGAGTTCAACCAGCCCGCCGCGTTTGACATTGCCGGCAAGTTGGAACGGCAGCGTGCCGCGCGAGCGCCCCACGCCGAATTCCGCGTAAGCCTCGGGACCATCCGCGAGGATCGACGGGACAGCGGCGAGCGAAAGCAGATTGTTGACGATGGTCGGCTTGCCGAACAAGCCTTGCAGCGCGGGCAGCGGCGGCTTGGCGCGCACCACGCCGCGCTTGCCTTCCAGGCTTTCGAGCAGCGAGGTCTCTTCTCCGCAGATGTAGGCGCCGGCCCCGAGGCGCGCCTCCATGTCGAAGGCGCGGCCCGACCCCATCACCGACGCGCCGAGCACGCCGGCCCTCCGCGCACGCAGGATGGCTTCCTCCATCATACGAAACGCATGCGGATATTCGGAGCGGATGTAGACGTAGCCCTTGGTCGCGCCCACGGCGAGACCGGCAATCGCCATGCCCTCGATCAGCAGGAAGGGGTCGCCCTCGATCAACATGCGGTCGGCGAACGTGCCGCTGTCGCCTTCGTCGGCATTGCACACGACGTACTTCTGCGCCACGACCGCATCCAGAACGGTCTTCCATTTTACGCCGGTTGGGAAGCCCGCTCCGCCTCGTCCGCGCAGGCCGGAAGCGCGCACCGCCTCGACAATCTCGGCGCCGCTTGCGTCGAGCGCGCGCGCCAGCCCTTTCAGGCCGCCATGCGCTCGATAATCATCGAGCGAAAGCGGGTCGATCTCGCCGACACGCGCAAAGGTCACGCGGCTCTGCCGGCGCATCCAATCCATCGCCTCGACGACGCCGTGCGCAAGTCGATGGCCGCCGCCTGTCAGAAAGCCGGCGTCGAACAGCGAGGCGACATCGCGGGGCGCGACGGGTCCATAGGCGAAGCGGCCATTCTCTGTATGGACCTCGACGAGCGGCTCCAGCCACAGCATACCGCGCGTGCCATTGCGGACCAGTTCGATCTCCGCGCCACGCGCAATCGCTTCGGCCTCGATCGCTCGCGCGACCGCCTGGGCGCCCACTGACAGAGCGGCGGCGTCTGCGGGGACAAACACACGCACAGGGCTCATCGCGTGGCTCCCGACGCAATCTGCGCCTGCTCCAGCGACGTACCGGCGCACAATCCTGCGAGTCTTTCGGCGTCGAGCCGGCCGACGAGTTCGCCGTCCACGAGCGCGGACGGGCCGAGCGCGCAATTGCCGAGGCAATAGACGGTCTGGATGGTCAGGCGATCGTCGTTCTGCTTGTCCACATCGACGCCGTGGCGCGAGCGCAATTCGGCGACGACGTCCTCGCATCCATTGGCCTGGCACGCCTCGGCGCGGCAGATCTGGATCATCCTGCGCCCAGCCGGCGCACGACGAAAATCGTGGTAGAAGGTGATGACGCCATGCGCTTCCGCGCGCGAGAGATTGAGCGCTTCGGCGATCAGGTCCGTCGCGGACTCATGGATAAATCCGAAGGCGTCCTGCAACGCGTGAAGGATGGGCAGCGTAGCGCCTTCCAGGCCCGCCAGACGTACGACGATTTCGCGCGCCTTGCCGTCGTCCCATGCTGACGTGTCCGGCATATCCCCTCCTTCCCCGCTCTCGATGGCAGGGCTCAGTGGGAGAATTTGTTATGTGCGCGTCGATACAAATCAAATCGATTTTTCCGCTCGATTGATAGATTTTATCTATGATGCAATGCAGTAAGACGAATTATTACAACGTCCTAGCTTGAGCGCTGGGCTTAAACGCTCGCTAGCGGCAGATTTCAATAGTTCAGGCCTATTGGATTGGTCCGACGACCGCAGGCATGAAATGGGTCATGGAAAACAGGGCGCGCGCGTGCGGCGGCGCGGGATCGCGATCGGTCATGATCAGCCCGATCGTCCGTGTCGCTTCGGGGTCGACGAGGCGCGCGGAGGTCACGCCCGCAGGCAGTCCGAAAAAATCCACGAGCTGACGCGACACGATGCTGGTGATCCCGGGTATGGCCGCATGGGTGCATAGATTGAAGATGGAATTGGTCTCGATGGACGGGGTCGGCGCGCAGCCGACCGACCGGAAAATGCCGTCGATGATTCGCCTGTTCTGCATGTCCGGGGTGAGCAGACACAGGTCGCGCTTTGCAATTTCGGCCCAGGCAATGTGCGTGTTGCCCGCGGCTGGATCATCTTCGCGAAAAAGGGCGACATAAGCCTCGTGATAAACCGGCTTCGGCGTCACGCCGGACAGGGGCTCGTTGTCGAGATAAGTCAGGCCGACGTCGAGTTCGAAATTGTCGATGCGGGATTGAATGTCCTGCGACGTCAGCGACAGCACGACGAGCTTGACCGCGGGAAAGCGGCGCGAGAAAGGGGCCGTGATATGCGCGATCAACGGCAGGGCAGTCGGGATTGCGCCGAGCCGGAGCGTACCGCGCAATCCAAAACGCAGCTCCGACAGACTTTCCTTCAGGGATTGTGTGTCGGCCAGAATGCGCCTTGCGTGCGCGACGACAAGTTCGCCTTCCTCGGTCAGTCCGATGAAGCGCCGGCCCCGCTTCACGATCATGACGCCCAATTCAGACTCGAGCTGCGAAATGGCCGCTGAAAGCGTCGGCTGCGAGATGTTGCAGGCTTCGGCGGCGCGCCGGAAGTGCCGCTCGCGCGCGAGCGCATCCAGATAGACTAGCTGCTTGATGATCAACTAAACGCCTCGCTCGCTGCCGATTGCCATACGGGACGACATGCCGTCGATCTTGGCAAGCGGCTTCACAGAGTGCGCTGAAGCGAGCAGAAACCCGACCTTCGGCTCGAGTGCGGCGCGCGGCGCTTCGCTTAAACGCAAGTCACCAGCTGCCTTCGAAAAAGGCACAAGTTGGAACGATGGCGAAGGTGTGGCGTTTCTCCGGCAGCGCAATTGGCGCGAGCCTTGGGAGAATTGTCATGCCTATCCTGCTCTGGCTGCTCGGTGTTCCGATCCCGATCATCCTCCTCCTGATCCTCTTCGCTCGCTGAGGAGGACGCCATGTCGATTTCAACGACGCGCGATCCCGTCGCGGAAGCGGCCGCGGGATCGCTCTCAGCCGTATCATGGGCGGCGGTGTTCGCCGGCGCTTTCGTCACAGCGGCGGTCGCTCTGATGCTTCTGGCATTGGGTGCCGGCGTGGGGTTCGCTTCCGTTTCGCCATGGCCGTCCTCAGGAGCCTCCGCCGGAGCGTTCACGATCGCGATGGCCGTGTGGCTGATTGTCGTCCAGTGGCTGTCGGCCGCACTCGGCGCCTATGTGACGGGACGGCTTCGCACCAAATGGGTCGGCTTGCATACCGACGAGGTGACGTTCCGCGACACGGCTCACGGACTGCTGACCTGGGCAGTGGCGACGGTTATCGGCGCTCTGCTCCTCGGCTCCGCCGCCACCAGTCTTCTCGGGACTGCAACCTCGGCGACCGCGACGGTTGCAGCAAGTCAGACTGCTGCCGATCCGAACGCCTATTTCGTGGACGAGCTCTTTCGGGGCGGACCGGCTGGCGCGCCGGCGAACGCGGCCGATCCGAGACCCGAAGCCAGCCGCATTCTCGTGGCGACCCTGAAGGCGAGCGCGATCGCGCCGGCGGACAAGGCCTACCTTGCCCAGTCGATCGCCGCGCGGACGGGATTGTCGCAGCAGGACGCCGAAAAGCGCATCGACGAGGTGACGACGCAGGCGCGCCAGGCGGCGGACACTGCCCGCAAGAACGCAGCGAAAGTGTCGATGTTCACTTTCTTCTCGATGCTCATCGGCGCCTTTATCGCAGCCGCGGCGGGCGCTCTGGGCGGACGAGCCCGAGACGCCTGAGCTTCTTATGCATGGGGTGAGCCCGGCCGGTGGGCGGGCCCACCCTTGCGCGCGCCAGAAGCCCTTTTGGCCGGGCTGAATTCTTGATTTGACCCTCCCAAAACCGCGAGCGTTCCGACAACGCGAGCTTGACCTTTAAGATTGGCAGCGCGTACCGCGTCACAGGCTCCATGCATTGCGACGAACGCCAATCCCGGCGAATTGTCAGCTTGATGTCAGCCATTCTGTTACAAATCGCCGGAGCGCCTCTAGCGGCGGGGCCGGCAAGATTTGGATGGAGCTTGGTCGACTATGCGCATTCTCCTCGTCGAAGACGACGACAGGATCGCGGAAGACATCAGCCGGGCGCTGACCGGCGCGGGTTACGTCGTGGAGCGCGCGCGCGACGGCGAGCGCGCCTGGTTTCTCGGCGAAACCGAGGATTATGTCGCCGTCATTCTCGATCTGGGCCTGCCGCGCGTGGACGGCCTGACCGTGCTGCGTCGCTGGCGCGAGTCCGGCAATTCGACGCCCGTCATCGCGCTGACTGCGCGGGGGTCATGGAGCGAACGCGTCGAAGGCATCGACGCCGGCGCCGATGACTATCTGGGCAAGCCATTCCAGATGGAGGAACTCCTCGCGCGGCTGCGCTCGATCATCCGCCGCTCGGCCGGCCGCGCATCGTCCGTTGCCACGATCGGCCGTCTTGCGCTGGATCAGCGCACGCGCCGCGTCCTGCTCGATGGCGTTCCGATCGACCTGTCGCCGCTTGAATATCGGCTGGTCGCCTATCTCATGTTCCGCCGGAACGAAGTCGTTTCGCAGCAGGAACTGGTCGAGAACGTCTACGGACAAGACGACCAGTCGTCGAATGCGCTCGAGGTTCTCGTGGGCCGGGTGCGGCGCAAGCTGGGCGCCGAATGGATCGAAACCCGGCGCGGCTTCGGCTATCAGATGCCGGAGAAAGATTCTTGAAATCGCTGTCCCTGCGGCTTCGTTTGGCTCTCGCTGGGTTCGTCGCGCTCATCCTGGCCCTGGCGATCGCTGGAATTGGCCTGACATTCCTGTTCGAACGGCACGTCTACCGCACCGTTTCCGACGAACTCGACGGCTATGTCGGGCAGATCATCGGCGGTCTCTCCTTCGATTCGGCAGGCGACATTCAGGTCAAGCGAGAACCGAACGATCCCGGATTTGAAACGCCGTCGTCGGGCCTCTACTGGGAGGTCGTCTTCGGATCGCATATCCGCCGTTCCAGATCGCTCGGAACTTCGAGCCTCGTCTTGCCGACGGATGAATTGTCGGAGGGCCAGACCCACTATCACCAGATCATCGGTCCCGACAGCAAGCTCCTGCTGGTCGCGGAACGCCGGATCGAGGTGTCGCGCAGCACGAACGTCGAGTTTGCGCGCGTCATTGTCGCCAGCGATCTCACACGCATGCGTCAAGCGCGCGATTCCTTCGCCCGCGAACTGGCGCCGAGCCTGGCGATCCTCGGCATCGTGCTCACGCTCGCAACCTGGGCCCAGTTGACGATCGGTTTGCGCCCGCTGGCGCAACTCCGTCGTGAGCTCGCCGGGATTTCAGGCGGCGGCGCGCGGCGCATGAACGAACAGACGCCGCTCGAGGTAAGAGGCCTCGTCAAGGAGCTCAATCTGCTTCTGGCCGCGCAGGAGGCCGAAATTACGCGCGCCCGCGGGCGGGCGGCGGATCTGGCGCACGGCTTGAAAACGCCGCTCGCCGCTCTTGCCGGCGACGCCCGCCTCGTACGCGAAGCTGGCCGCCCGGATATCGCCGATTCCATGGACCGCATCGGCGAAACGATGCGCCGCCACGTGGAACGCGAGTTGACGCGCGCCAGGGTTCGCGCCGCGGCCTTGCAGTCGCAGGGTGGCGCGCCCGTGCGCGAAACGGTCGACGCGCTCGTGCGGACGCTCGCACGCACGGAGCGCGGGGCGGAGATCGCCTACCAGAACAGAACCAGCCCCGAAGCGCTCGCGCCGTTCGACCGCGCCGATCTTCTCGAACTTCTCGGCAATCTGCTCGACAATGCGACGCGGCACGCGCGCGCGCGGGTGCGCGCTTCAACTGTCGATCAGGGGATGGATTTCGTGATCCGGATCGAGGACGACGGCCCGGGCATCGACGCTGGCGTCGAAGATGTGGTTCGGCAGCGCGGCGGCCGGTTGGACAATGGCGGCAGCGCGGGGCTCGGCCTTTCCATCGTACAGGACATCCTGGACGCCTATGGATGGCGCATGGATTTTGCGCGCTCGGCGCTCGGCGGGCTGCAGGTTTCTCTGTCCCGCGATTCCGAGGCCGCGGCAAATGCGCGAGCAGAAGTCCGCGCCCGCAGCGACCTGACCTGAACCTGACAGCCAGGTGAAGGCGACTGTCAGCGGGGCGTCAGGCAGCGTGTGAGAAAAGGCGGCTCCTGTCGCTGCCGAGCTTGAGTATGCCTTTGTCTTTCCGAACGGTTGCCGCTTGCCTTGTCTTGATAGCGGGGCCAGCCGCGGCCCTGGCGTCCGACCGCCCGGGCGACGTGCGCCTCAAGGTCGATGAGCGCCAGATTCGCGCTGCCGGGATCGAAACGCAGCCCGTCATTCAGGAATCTGCTGTCAGCGAATTGATCGTGCCGGGGACGGTTGCCGTTCCGCCGCAGCAGACCAGGATGGTGGCGACGCCGG
>CAMFKC010000052.1 GCA_945956975.1 uncultured Methylocystaceae bacterium
TATTCGTAGAGCTCGGACACCCAGGGCCAGCGCACGCGGCCGTAGAGGTAGTTCTGCAGCATGACGTTGACGATCATGTAGGTCGCCGTATAGGCGATCGCCTCGTCGAGGTTCGACACGAAGATCTTGATGTCGAAGAAGATGTGCGTCAGCGGCGCAAACATGAAAATCATGCGCGGCACGGGGAAGAACCAGAAGGTCATGCTCGACAGGTAGGCCACCCGCTGAATGAACTTCAGGCCCTTCTTGAGGGCCGGGTTCTTCAGCATGAGGATCTGGAACATGCCCTGGCACCAGCGCGATCTCTGGCCGATGAAGGACGTGAAGGTTTCAGGCTGCAGGCCGGCGATCAGCGGCTTGTCGACATAGACGCTGTTCCACCCCTTGGAATGCAGTTCGAACGCGGTCTCGCAATCCTCGGTGATGGTGATGCCGGAGAAGCCGCCGGTCGTCTCCAGCGCCGAGCGGCGCAGGAGCGCCGCCGAGCCGCAGAAGAAGGAGCCGTCCCACGTGTCGAGGCCGCGCTGCGTGACGCCGTAGAACATCTCGTTCTCGGACGGCATCTCGTGGAAGGTGCGCAGGTTCTTCTCGATGGGATCAGGATTGAGGAATACGTGCGGCGTCTGGACCAGGAAGGTCTTCGGGTCCTTGGCGAAATAGCCGACGGTCTCGCGCAGGAAGGCGCGGAAGGGCGCATGATCGGCGTCGAACACGACGATGATGTCGCCCTTCACGTGGCCGAGCGCATTGTTCATGTTGCCGGCTTTGGCGTGCTCGTTGCGCTTGCGCGTGAGGTAGATCGCGCCCATCTGCGCGCACAGCGCCTGCAGCGAGATGCGGCGCTGGCGGGCGGCTTCCGCCTTGGCGGGATCCTTGTCGTTGCACTTCTGGTCCGTGCCGCCGTCGTCCAGCAGCCAGACGTTGAGCTTGTCGGCGGGATAGTCCATCGACTTGGCGGCCGCCACTGTGGTGGCCAGAATGTATTCATCCTCGTTGTAGGTGGGGATGAAGACGTCGACGACGGGTAGCTTGTCGTCCTCCTCGCGCTCGAGGCGCGGACGAACGAGCGGGTCGGCGTTGATGACCAGGCTGATCGAAAGGATCAGCATGCAATACATTTCGGCGACGATCAGCACCATGCCGATGCCGAAGGCCAGCGGATCGCTCGCCGGCGGCAGCGTCGAGGTCCAGCGCCAGTACATGTATCGAATGACGACGAAGCTCGCGAGCGCCAGGAAGAACTGGCGCGCGACGAGGCCTCGCCCGAAGATCCAGATGGCGATCAGGCCGACAATGACGGTCGCGCTCAGCGCGAGCTGGCTGTGCACGCTCACTGGCTGCGTAAGCAGGACGAGGGCCAGAAGCCCTGAAATCCCCCACGCTATGGCGCGCATTGTCGCCGACATCCAACGCAACTCCCTGACGCTAGGACATGACTTTAGCCGCGACGATTTACGCTTCGGTTAACGTAACTGGATGCTGAACAAGCTGGTCCCGGGCCGTAGAAGTCCGTTAAGACTCTCCTGCGGCGAACTGCCACAAGCCGCGCGGAGAGCGGACGATCCTGGGTGCGTCTCGCGTCCATCGGGCTTCGCATGGGGCCGTTCCGCAAGGCAGGGTGGCGTCGCAACGTCGCCCTAGCCCCCGCACGTTAAGATTTGGTTGAATGAGCGCCTCAGAAGCCGAGGCGCGCGTCGAGAATGCCGTAGAGGCCGCTGCCTCGGACCTTGTCCACGAGAACGCCGGCGGACGCGCCGACCTGCAGCATGGAGAACTTGGCGCCGGTCATGTGCAGACCCACACGCCATTGCTTGAAGAAGTCGTCGCCCATGAAGATGGCTTCCGGGCCGACATAGATCTGCGGCGCAATCGCGTAACCGGCCTTCAGGCGCGAATAGTAGGCGCTGTGCATGGTCGAAAAGGACGCGACGCCGGCAAACATAGTGTAATCGGTCGGCCGGTAGTTGAAATCCAGCGCGACCTTCAGGCCCGTGCCCTTGCCGACGGACGAGTTCGCCGAATCGTACTTGTCGATCGAATTGTTGTCGTAGTTCGCGCCGCCGTAGACGCCGAAGGACGCGCGGGCGGTGACCCATTCGTAGCCGATCATGAACGACACGTCGGATTGTGTGCCCTTCACGGTGCCCAGCGTCGTATTCGTGTAGGAATACTGGCCGATCACGCCGCCGAGCCGCATCCGGATGCCGGACTCGTCCAGTCCGCTGAACGGCGCGATCGTGGCAATGGCGGTCGCGAATTTCGACCCCTTCGTGTCGGCGGTGACGGCGAAATCGATCGCCGCGCCGAATTTCTCGCCGCCTATCGGGCGGATGGATTCGTCGGGCTTCTTGACCGGCGCATAAGCCGAGTAAACCGGGTCGGTCTGCGGCGGAAAGGCGGCGATATAGGAGGTTGGCGCAACGCCCTGCGACGAAGGCGCGCCCGTATACCACTCGGCGGCGCGCGCGACGCCCGGCGCCAACATCGCCAATGCCGTCAATATGACAGGACCCGAACGCATGAACCGACGCTCCTGAGGAGAACGCAAACTGCGCCTCTCCTTCCCTTGCGTCGCAGCATGGTTCCCCCTCGTAAGGGAGGGGTTAATTCAGGCGTGACTTCAATCGATATGTCTAAAATCGTGTTAACCGTGCATCCGCAGCAAGCCGGACGCATAGGCTCAATGGAGCCCTTCGCCCTGTGAAACAAAGCGTGGGAAGACGGCTACCAATCGTTAACCGACCTGCCGCTCCTGCCCCTCCCAGAAGGTCGCGCGAAGCGCTTTCTTGTCGACCTTGCCGACCGCGGTCATCGGAAGAGCCTCGACGAATTCGACCCGCTTGGGCGCATGGGCCGCGCCCTTCTTCTCCTTGACGAGTGCGATCAACTCTTCCGCGCTGGGCTGTGCGCCTGGCTTGCGCACCACCAGCGCGACGACCGTCTCCCCCCATTTGGCGTCCGGCGCGCCGATCACGCTCGCCATCGCGACGCCAGAGTGGCTCGAAAGCGCGTCCTCCACGTCGCGAGGATAGATGTTGAACCCGCCGGACACGATCATGTCCTTCTTGCGGTCCAGGATGAACATGTACCCGCGCTCGTCCATGCGGGCGATATCGCCGGTATGCAGCCAACCGTTGCGGAAGAGTTCGGCGGTCTGCTCCGGCCGCTTCCAATAGCTCCCGACTGCATGGGCCGCCCGCACACAGATTTCGCCCGCCCCGCCCGGGGCGACCGCATTGTCCTGATCGTCCAGAATCGCGACGGCGACGCTGGCGATCGGGAAGCCGCAAGAGGCGAAAAGCTCCGGCCTGCGGGCATCGTGGTCCGCCTTGCGCAGCACTGAGATCGGGTAGCATTCGGTCTGCCCGTAGAGCTGCGAGAATACCGGCCCGATCCGCCTCAGCCCCTCCTCAAGGCGCGCTGGCGACATGGGAGATGCGCCATACAGCAGGAGGTCAAGCGACGACATATCGGTGCGGTCGAGATCGGGATGGTCGAGCAGCACGTAGATCATCGTCGGCACGAGAAGCGTCATGTTGATCTTTTCGCGCGCGATCGTGTCGAGCACGGCTTTCGGATCGAAACCTTTCATTAAATATATCGTCCCGCCTAGCATCAGGCAGGGCAGGATCTTGGTGCCGGCGACATGGCTCATCGGCGCGACGACTAGGTAGCGCGGCGAATCCGGGATTTCGAAATCCGAGAGAATGGCCGTCGTATAGCTCGCATTCTGCGCATGATTGCGCAGCGCGCCTTTCGACTTGCCCGTGGTGCCGCCCGTGTAGTTGAGAATGGCGATGTCGTCGGGGCGCGCGATATCGCGGGCGTTGGCGGCGCCGGCCGCGCCCGCCAACGCCATGAGATCGTGCGAATAATCAGTCTTGCCGAGCGAGAAAAGCGCCCGCAGACCTCCGCTCACGCGCTGCGCAATGTCGGCGCCGCGTGCGAGGAAATTCGCGTCGTCGACCAGAAGGGCCGTGCATTCGCCGTCGACGATCTGGTCGGCCTGGTCGTCGAGGGATCCAAGCGGATGCAGCCACGTGATGCTCATTGCCGACGCCTGCGCAGCCGCGCTGGCGCACCAGCTTTCCGAGCGGTTTGCCGTCAGGATCGCAAGCCTGTCGCCGCGCCCGAGGCCGTGCGCGGCATAGACCGCCTGAATCCGGCCGATGAGATCGAGCGCCGCGCCGTAGCTCGTCCGTTTGTCGCCCTCCACGAAGGCGATCCGGTCACGATAGCGCGCAAGCGCCCGCAGCGCCTGCGCGCCGACGGTCGGACCGTGATGAATGGGATCCTGCATGACGTCCTCCGGCTCGCGCATCTGCCGGCGCGATTTGAGCCAAGACTAGCGGTCGGCCGCGTCGGTGAACAGGCCGGCTAGCCCGCCGCCGCGAACGCTCCATCCATGCGCCAGCGGTCGAATATCTCAAGCGCCTTCTCTGCGAAGGCCCGGTCGTTGATATGCGCGTCAACTTCGACCAGTTCGATATTGCCAGGGGCAGTCCTGCGCGCCTCTTGCAGAAAGGCCGCAAGGGCGTCGGGCGCATGCATCGGTTCGCCCGGGCGGTCCCAGGCTTCTACGCCGCCTCCAGGCAGGATGTAGGCCGTTCGACCCGTGGCGACGGAAAGCTTTTGCGAGATCAGCCGCGCAACGGAGCGTCTCTCGTCCGCCGTCGCCGCAATCGAGGCGATGAGCCGATTGTGTGCGTGAAACCCGCGACCTGCCTCGTCGGCCTTGCCGTCCGGCTTCCAAGCCGGAAAATCGATCATGTCGATCGCGCCGGGCGCCACGATCTGCGGCGTGCCGCGGCGTCCCGCAGCTTCCAGCCGCGTCGCTCCCGCCGAGACGACCGACCCCGCGGAATGGTTGGCGAGTTCCTGCAGGCTGAAGTCCATGACGCCTGCAAAGGCGCCTTCCGCCGCGAGCGCCTCGAACGCGCGCCCGCCCATGCCGGTGGTATGGAACACCGCGACTTCATAGCCGCGCCGCTCCAGCGCCGGCAGCAGCGCCTCCATGTAAGAGAGACAGCTCTTGCCCAGCGACGTCATGCCGATCAGCGGCCTGTCTCCTTTGGGCGGGCGGGTAGCGCGACAGGCGCCGACGACTGCGCCCGCGGCCTGCGCGAGCGCCGAGCGGCAGATGGCGTTGAGCCCATAGAGCCCTCCCGCCCAAAGCACGGCAATGAGATCGGGCGTGACGCGCTCCGGCGGCACCAGATGCGAATGGGCGATGGTCGAGACGATGCATTTCGGCGCGCCGAGCGGAAGGGCCGCAGCGACGTCGAGCGCAAGATCCGTCCCCATCGTTCCGCCGAGCGCCAGCATGCCGTCGATCCTGCCCTCGCGATGCAAGCGTGCAGCAAGAGCCGCCGCCCCCTCGGCCATCGCCGCCATGGCCCGATTCTCGTCGCCAAAGGCCTTGATCGTATCCAGCGCCAGACCGGCAGCGGCCGCGACTTCGATGTTGCTAATGTCCGGCGTATACGCGCCAGGCGCCAGGACGCCGACATCCATGAACACCGTCTGGCCCCCTGCGTCGGCGATGCAATCGCGCAGGAAGGACAATTCCGGCGACTTCGTATCCGCAGTGCCGATCAGCAATACCTGAGCGGATCGTTTCGTCCCGCCGATCATCGCCGCGTCTCCCCTGTCGCGCCGCCGGTGCTTCAGTCTATAGTCTGTGGCGAACGAGCCCAACAGGCGCGACGGGACCAATTCAATGAACGAGCTGCCCTCTAATTTCCTGCGCGAGAACAATGCGCGCCAGATCTGGCATCCCATGGCGCATCCCGCGGAGATGGAAGCCACGCCGCCACGCATCATCGTCTCCGGCGACGGCGTGCATATCGTCGATCTGGACGGCAGGCGCGTGGTGGATGCAGTCGGCGGCCTTTGGAACGTCAACCTCGGCTATTCGAACCAGCCGATCAAGGACGCCATCGCGCACCAACTCGCGCAACTGCCCTATTACTCGGCCTTTCGCGGCACGACCAATCCACGCCTGATCGAACTCGGCGCCCGTCTCGTCGACATCCTCAAGCCAGAGTCCATGAAGCGCGCGATGCTGACCTCTGGCGGTTCCGACTCCGTCGAGACGGCGCTGCGCATCGCCCGCCAGTACTGGAAAGTGCGCGGCAAGGCCGATAAGACGAAATTTCTGGCGCTGAAGAAGGGCTATCACGGCACGCATTTCGGCGGCGCGTCCGTCAACGGAAATTCCAACTTTCGCCGCGCCTACGAGCCCCTTCTCCCCGGCGTCTATCATGGACCTTCGCCCTACACGTACCGAAATCCGTTCAATGAGAGCGATCCCGCGCGCCTCGCCGATCTCTGCATCGCCGCCATCGAGGACGAAATCAAGTTTCAGGGCGCCGATACGATCGCCGCCTTCATTGCCGAGCCGGTTCTGGGCGCTGGCGGCGTGATCGTTCCGCCGGCGGGCTTCTACACTAAGCTTCGCGCCCTGTTCGACAGGCATGACATATTGATGATCGCGGATGAAGTGATCACGGGCTTCGGCCGGACGGGCGAATGGTTCGGCGCGCGCATCGACGGCTTCGCGCCCGACATGATCTGCATCGCCAAGGCAATCACCTCGGGCTACTTTCCGCTCGGCGCCTGCGTGGTGAACGAGAAGATCGAGACCGCCTTCATGCAGTCCGAGGACGCCTTGGCCTCGATTTACCACGGTTACACCTATTCCGGCCATCCTGTCGGCTGCGCGGCGGCGCTCGCCTGCCTCGACGAAACGTTTTCGCGCGACCTGCCCGGCAATTCCGCCCGCGAGGGCGGCTTCCTGCTCGACGCCTTCCAAAAACTCGCGCAGAAGCACGAAACCATCGGCGACGTGCGCGGCAAGGGACTCATGCTCGCACTCGAATTCGTGTCGGATCGTTCGGCGAAGACGCCAGCCGGCAAGACCTATATGGCTGCATTGGCGGACGCGGCCTATGAAGCCGGCGCCCTGGTGCGCGTATCCGGGAACAACATGATCATGTCGCCGCCGCTGGTGCTCGAGCGCCGGGATTCGCAGACCATCCTCGACGCTGTCACCCATGCGCTCGACAACGTGCGCCTCGATCCATCGAAATGACGCCGCGCCAACGCGGATTGCTGCTCGATTTCGGCGGCGTGATCTCAGTCACGCTGTTCGAGCGCCATCGCCTCAGCGAGAAGCTGCTCGGCCTGCCAGAGGGCGTCCTGACCTGGCGCGGACCGTTCGACCCTGCAAGCGACGGCCTCTGGCGCGACATGCTCGGCGGCCGGATCAGCGAACGCGAATATTGGGCGCTGCGGGCGAAGGAAACCGGCGCGCGGGTGGGCGAAGACTGGGACATGCTGGCGATGATCCAGCGCACGATGGGCGAAGACCCGAATCTTCATGTTCGGCCACAGGCGCGCGACATCATCTATCTGGCCAAGGCTGCGGGCCGGCGTGTTGGCATCCTCTCGAACGAACTGGAACTCTTCTACGGCGCCGACGCCATGGCGAAGCTTGACGTGCTCAAGCTGATGGACAGCCTGATCGACGCCACGCACACGAAAATCCTCAAGCCCGACCCACGCGCCTACGCGCTCGGGTGCGATGCGCTCGGGCTTGCGCCCGAACTGGTCGTCTTTGTCGATGACCAGGAGCGCAACATCGAGGGTGCGCGCAAAGCAGGCCTTGTCGCCATCCACTTCAACGTCGCCGACCCCGCGGGCTCCTTCGCACAGGCGGCCGACGCGCTCGAACTCTGAAGGCTCTTCGATGACCGCATCCTGGTTGGACGATATCGAACCGCGCCTGTCGCTGCCGATGATCGTCGCCCCGATGTTCCTCGTTTCAGGCGTCGAACTTGTGACCGCCGCCTGCGTGTCGGGCGTCGTCGGTTCCTTTCCGACCGTGAATTGCCGCACGTCCGAGGAACTCGACGGGTGGCTCGCCCGCATCAGCGCCGCCGTCGCCGAATCGGCGGATGCCTCTGGCCGAGCGGCCGCTCCGTGGTGCGCCAATCTGGTCGTTCACAAATCGAATGCGCGTCTGATGGACGACGTCGCCGTGCTCGTGCGCCACAGGCCGAAACTCGTCATCGCTTCCGTCGGCTCGCCAGCGCCCGTTATCGGCCCTTTGCACGACGCAGGCGCCCGTGTGCTCGTCGACGTCGCCACGATCCGCCACGCGGAGCGCGCAGTCGCCGCAGGCGCGGACGGTCTCGTATTGCTGACCGCCGGCGCCGGCGGCCAGACCGGCTGGCTCAATCCGCTCGCTTTCGTGCGGGCCGTGCGCGAATTCTATGACGGTCCGCTCGTGCTCGCCGGCGGCGTGTCGGATGGTGCGGCGCTGTTCGCAGCGGAAGCGATGGGCTGCAGCCTTGCGTATATGGGCACGAAATTCATTGCGACGCGCGAGAGCATGGCGAAAGACGCGTACAAGAGCATGCTCGTCGGCGCGCGCGCCGACGACATACTCCTCACCCGCGCATTTACGGGCCTAGAAACCAATATGCTGCGGCCCTCGATCGTCGCCGCGGGTCTCGACCCCGACAATCTGCCTGCGCGCGGGGCGATCGACATCGCGAAGGACATCAGCATCGAGGCGCGCGCCAACCGGCCGGAACGCTGGCGCGACATCTGGAGCGCCGGCCACAGCGTATCGGGCGTGCAGGATGTGCCGAGCGTCGCCGAACTCGTCGGCAGGACGCGCGCCGAATACGATTCGGCGCGCGAAGCGCTCGAACTCAGAAGATCGAATAGGCGCCGTCGATGAGAAACATCTCCGCCGTGTGATAGGATGAGCCCTTGCTCATGATGTAGACGGCAATGGCAGCAAAGTCCTCGGGCTTGCCGAAACGCCGCATCGGGATGCGCGGCATGACATTGGCGACGAATTTCTCGTTGGCGAAAAGTCCGCCGGTCATTTCCGATTCGATCCAGCCCGGCAGGACGCAATGCGCGGTCACGCCGTAGCGCGCGAGCTCGACCGCCAGCGCGCGGACAATCGAATTCAGCGCGCCTTTCGTAGCCGCATAATGTTCGTTGCGCGCGGTGCCGGAAATGGACGCGAGGCTCGATGTCGCCACAAGGCGGCCGAAGGCGTCGCCCTTGCCGGCGCGGTCGCGCATGTGGCGTGCGGCATGCTGCAGCGTGAGCACCGCGCCGTCCAGATTGGTGGCGAGCATTTCGCGCCATTCGCTCTGTGGCCGGTCGATGAAGGAGCTGCGCCCGCCACCGCCGATGCCGGCATTGGCGAAGCAGCCGTCGACGCGGC
>CAMFKC010000053.1 GCA_945956975.1 uncultured Methylocystaceae bacterium
CGTCGGCAGCGTCAGATGTGTATAAGAGACAGTTGCAGATGTCGCAGAGGCCCGGGTCGGCCTGCGCCCCCTCGCCGGCGAGCGGACGTTGCTCTTCATGCGCGCAGGCTGCGCAGCGGTGGATATCGGCGATGGCTGCGCGGGTCGGCGTCCCGCAATCCGCGCAGGGCAGGCCGCGCGCGATGGCGGCATGGCCGAAGCCCGGCGCATCGCAGGCCGGGCAGGGGGTGGCGATGCGCCGCGCGAGCTTCGTCGCCACCCGCCGGATCGCCGCCATGCGCGTCGGGTTCATGTGCGCGCGCATGTCGGGAACGAGCAGGGCCCGGCCGGTTTCCGACGCGGCGGCGCAGGCGCGCGCTGCATCCGCCAATTGTTCCGCAGTCAGGATCGCCTTGAATGCAAGGTCCCTTGCTTCGGCTTTCGGCTTCTCGGGCCGCGCGGTCATTGCATGTCCCGGAATCCGCGGTCCTGCGAAGGCGGCGTCCAGCGGTTCGCCGGGCGACCAGAATCGCGTGTCGTAATTCGTGCGGGAAACAACGATCGTTTCCACGATCTCGAGGTCGCGCTCGTCGTCGATGAAGAGCGCGAGTTCGACACCGCCGGGGATGAAAGGGATGCGCGGATGCGGACCGTAGCTGCCCTCGCTCGCCAACGCTTGCGGCAATCCACTCAGGTCCATCGCGCGCCGCGCCTTGGCGCGGGCGGCGTCGCGCATCGTGCCGGCGCGGGCGATCTCGCCGGTAAAGGTCCCGAAGGCGTCGGTGTCGATGCCCTCGGCGACGATCACAGATGCGCCGAGCAGGCGCGCGAAGGGCCGCGCCATCGCGCGCTCCTTTGCGTGCATGGTGCCCAGCGCGAAACCGGCTCCGTTGTAGGGTCGCTCATCCATGATCGAATTGTACGCTCTTGCCCGGCGCCTGGCTCAGCGCTGCACGCCCTGCGCGACCGGCGGCGTGGGGATCGCGAAGCAGTCGCGGCGGCCGGAATCGACGCAGCGCTGCATCCTGCGCTGTTCGTCGAGCATGTTCATCGCCACGACGACGATGATCGCGAGCACGAGCAGCGTTACGGCGGCGACGAGGTTCACCGTGCGGCGGTGCGCGTAATCCGTATCGTCGGGCGTGCTCATCGTCAGGCGCGCGGCGCGTCGATCGTCGCGAAGGGCCGCGCCTGTTCGAAGGCGCGGGCGGCCTGCAGGACCAGCGCATCGTCACGCATGGCGCCGACGATCTGCAGGCCGATGGGCAGGCCGTCGCGGGTGAAGCCGCAGGGGACGCTGGCGGCGGGCTGCTGCGTGACGTTGAACGGATAGGTGAAGGGCGACCAATCCACCCAATGCCTGAAACTGGAACCAGCGGGCACGTCGGCGCCGAGAGGTATCGCGCCTGTCGGCATCTGCGGCGTGAGCAGCAGATCGTAGCTTTCATGAAAGACCGCCATCTTGTGCGCGAGCGCGCCGCGCGCAAGGAAGGCTTCGAGATAATCGACGCCGCTGAGCGCACGGCCGGACTTCACTTCGCCCACCAGGCCCGGATCGAGCAGCTTCTCCTCCGCCGGTCCGACATTCTTCATCGCCACGGCGGCGCCCGTGTGCCAGAGCGTGTCGACGATGGCGCGCGGGTCGGTGATCGGCGGATCGACCTCCTCGACGGTCGCGCCGAGTTCGGCGAAGACCTTCGCCGCCTTCTCCGTGGCGGCGGCGACATCGGGATCGACGCAATCCACGTAGCCGAGGCGTGGCGACCAGGCGATCCGCAGCCCGCGCACGCCGCGGTCGAGCCCTTGGGTGTAGTCGGGGCAGGGCGTGTTCCACGCCGTATTGTCGCGGCTGTCGGGCCGGCCGATCAGCGACAGCATGAAGGCGGCGTCCTCCACGCGCCGCGTCAGCGGACCGAGATGCGCGAGCACCGCCATCGTCGAAAGCGGGAAGGCGGGCACGCGCCCGAAGCTCGGCTTGATGCCGAACACGCCGGTGAAGGCTGCGGGGATGCGGATTGAGCCGAGCCCGTCCGTGCCGAGATGAAACTGCCCAAGCCCGAGCGCGGCGGCGGCCGCCGCGCCCGCCGAGGAGCCGCCGGTCGTGTGGCCGGTCTTCCACGGGTTGCGCGTGACGCCGTAGAGCGGGCTGTCGCCCAGGCCCTTCCACCCGATCTCGGGCAGGGTCGTCTTGCCGAGGATGATGCAGCCCGCCTCGCGCAGGCGCGCGGTGGCGGGCGAATCGTCGGGCGAGGGCGTATCGACGCTGGTGCGGGTGCCCCGCCGCATCGGCAGGCCCTTCGCCATCACATTGTCCTTGATCGTGCCGATCAACCCGTCGGCCGGTCCGATCGCCGCGCCCTTCGCATGGCGGGCGGCGCTCTCTTCGGCGGCCTTGCGCGCGCCCGCGCGGTCGACGACGACGAAGGCGTTGACCTGCGGCTCGACCGCGTCGAGCCGGTGCAGCACGGCATCGAGAATCTCGACCGGCGAGGCCTGCTTGCGTGAGAAGAGGTCTGCGCATTGCCGCGCGGAAAGGCTGAGGAGATCTGTCATGGGGGCAGGGCGCCTTCTGTGTCGGGCCGCAGATTGCGTCGCTAGCGGGCGCGCTTCAAGCCGTATGTCCGCCCGGCCTCAATCTTGCCGGCTTGTCGGGCCATTTCGTGTTGCAGCGCCGCATTTTTAACCTTCTCTCAACCCACGCGGTTGTTAGTGGTCGGGCCGCGGCCGCCATCGCGGCAAAAGGATTTTCCAAGCGTGACCGACAAGAGTTCTTTCCGCGCGCCCGTTTCGGGCGGCTTCCCGCGCATCGCGGGTTTCGTGGCGTTGGGCGCGCTGGCGGCGGGGCTGGCTGGCTGCAACGCGACGGCCAATTCCTTCAACGCCATCTCCGATCGCGCCGAGATCGTCGGCAACAAGGTCGGGTCTTATTTCAGCAAGGCGCCCGGCGTCGCGCAGCAGGTGCCGATGTTCATCGCCTCCACGCGCCACAAGTCTGGCGACGCGCCGGGCGAAGTCGTCGCGCGGTTCTCGCTTCAGAACGTTTCGCTGCCTCCGGGCCACAAGCCGGGCGAGATCGAACAGCCGACCTTCGGCTCGGCCAATGCGGCGAGCCACTTCGTCGTGACGTCGCGCCGCTCGCTCGATCCCGACGCCTTCCGCGCCGAACTCGCGTCCCATATCTCCGGCCGCGTGGGCAACAGCCGCGATGTGCTGCTCTACGTGCACGGTTTCAACACCAGCCTCGAGGAGGCGCGCTTCCGCCTCGCCCAGATCGTGGCGGACGGCGGGTTCACCGGCGTGCCGATCCTCTTCACCTGGAATTCCAAGGGCGAGCTTTTCGCCTACGAATCCGACAAGGAAGCAGCCACCGCCTCGCGCGACGCGCTGCAGCGCCTGATGCTGGACATTGCCCAGGCGCCGGGCGTCGGCCGCGTACAGATTCTCGCCCATTCCATGGGCTCCTGGCTGACGATGGAAGCCCTGCGCGAAGCGGCGATTGCCGGCCATGCCGATCTCGACGGCAAGCTCGGCTCGGTCATGCTGGCCGCGCCCGACATCGATCTCGGCGTCTTCCGCCAGCAGGTCGCGCGTCTCGACCCGTCCAAGATTTCGGTCTTCGTCTCGCGCGACGACCGGGCGCTGTCGCTGTCGAGCCGCATCGCGGGTTCGCGCGCGCGGCTCGGCGCCATGGACCCGTCAAGCCCCAAGGACGCCGCAGCAATCGACGCCATGGGCGTGCGCGTTTACGACCTGTCGATGCTCAAGCAGGGCTGGGTCGGCCACGACACCTACGCCAATGCGCCGGATGCGGTGCGCCAGATCGGCGCGACCCTGACAAAGCCGCGCGCGGCCGACGCCAATGTTCAGGCCGTGATCGGCGCGAGCGTGGCGCCGCCGCCGCCCGCGCCGATCGTCGCGCAGGAACTTCCGCCGCCTGCAAAGTAAACTGGACCGCAAGTTTTTTGGCGCGCATCGGGCAGTCGAGCCCTCCAGCGCGCGATCCGCTCAGAACCCCAGAGGGCGCTTCGGCGGCAGGGGCGCTCTCTTCAGCGACGCCGGCTCCATATTCGCGTCGTCGCCCTCGGCTTCCGCCTGCATCTGCTGCGCCTGCTGCCCGCCGCCGAATAGCAGCGCGAACGGGTTCGTCGGCTGCGCGGCGGCGACCTGCTGCGGCGCCTCTTCCGCCGGTCGCGTTTCAGCATAGGCAATGACCGGTTCGCCCGAGAGCGGCGCCGAACGCGCGGTGCGCAGGCTGCCGATCAGGCCCCTGGATTTGGCCACGTAATAATAGCCGCCGGCATAGAGGGCGACCGCACGGTCCTCGTTATGCCCCGCCGCCTCGTAAGCGTTGGCGAGGTAGGGCACGGCGTAGGTGAGGTTGGTTTCGCCATCGAGCAGGCCCGCGGCGCCGCCGCTGTAGCCCATGCCCTTGGCGGTCGCGAGCTTGATCTGCATGAGCCCGTAATGCCCGCCATTGCGCACATGCGGCGCATAGCGGCTCTCGCGCATGATGACACGGCGGATCAGCCTCTCGGGCACGCCATGCGC
This sequence comes from uncultured Methylocystaceae bacterium, assembly GCA_945956975.1. Taxonomy (GTDB): domain Bacteria; phylum Pseudomonadota; class Alphaproteobacteria; order Rhizobiales; family Beijerinckiaceae; genus JAJXWB01. The sequence goes on from CAMFKC010000053.1 coordinate 4,528, forward strand.
GCGGGCAAGCCGCTGGATGGCGGGCGTGAAGCGCTCGGCCCCCAGCGCTTCGCCGGATGCGGCGGAGGCCGCCGAAGCGGGGATGGCGAGAGCGAGAGCGGCGAGAACCGGGGCTTTCAAATTCATCGGCTGGACACACTCTGGTGAAGCTGCCTCGCACTCCGCCCCAATGTTGTGGCGAGGGCAGGGCGGAGCGCTGGCTTGGCGTAAGTTTGCGCAAGGGCGTGGCCATGCCGCCACACCATCATCGCGCGGACGGCTAGAGCCTTATTCCGCGGCATCCTTGTGCGTATAGCCGAGCCGCCGGTTCAGTTCCTCGATCAGTCCGCTCGCCGCATCGGCGATCACGGTGCCGGGCGGGAAGATCGCGCTCGCGCCCGCGGCCCGCAACGCGTCGAAATCCTGCGGCGGGATGACGCCGCCGACGACGATCATGATGTCCGGCCGGCCCTCCTTCTCGAGCGCGGCGCGCAGTTCGGGCACCAGCGTCAGATGGCCGGCCGCCAGCGAGGAAATGCCGACGATATGCACGTCGTTCTCGACCGCCTGCCGCGCGGCCTCGTCGGGCGTGGCGAACAGCGGTCCGATGTCGACGTCGAAGCCGAGATCCGCAAACGCCGAGGCAATCACCTTCTGGCCGCGGTCGTGGCCGTCCTGGCCGACCTTGGCGACGAGGATGCGCGGACGGCGGCCGTCGGCCTCCTCGAAGGCTTCCACCATCTTCTGCGCGCGATTGACAGCGACCGAGTTCACGCCGGCCTCCCTCTTGTAGACGCCGGAGATCGACTTGATCTCGGCGCGGTGGCGTCCGAACACCTTCTCCATCGCCAGCGAAATCTCGCCGACCGTGGCCATGGCGCGCGCCGCCTCGATCGACAGCGCGAGTAGGTTGCCTTTGCCCTTCGCGCCTTCGGTCAGCGCGGCCAGCGCAGCCTGGCACTTCGCCTCGTCGCGCTCGGCGCGCAGCCGCTTCAGCTTCTCGATCTGCTGCGCGCGCACGCTGGAATTGTCGACCTTCAGAACGTCGATCGGCGGATCGTTGACCGGCTTGTACTTGTTCACGCCCACGACCGTCTGTTGCCCGCTGTCGATGCGCGCCTGCGTCTTGGCGGCGGCTTCCTCGATGCGCAGCTTCGGGATGCCGGCCTCGATCGCCTTGGACATGCCGCCGAGCTTTTCGATCTCCTGGATGTGCCCCCACGCCTTGGCGGCGAGATCGGCGGTCAGGCGCTCGACATAATAGGAGCCGCCCCAGGGATCGATGATGCGCGTGGTGCCGCTCTCCTGCTGCAGGAAGAGCTGCGTGTTGCGGGCGATGCGCGCGGAGAAATCCGTCGGCAGCGCGAGCGCTTCATCCAGTGCATTCGTGTGCAGCGATTGCGTGTGGCCCTGCGTCGCCGCCATTGCCTCGATGCAGGTGCGCACGACATTGTTGTAGACGTCCTGCGCCGTCAGCGACCAGCCGGACGTCTGCGAATGCGTGCGCAGCGGCAGGCTCTTGTCCGACTTCGGCCCGAAGTCCTTCACGAGCTTCGCCCAGATCAGGCGCGCGGCGCGGAGCTTGGCGACTTCCATGAAGAAGTTCATGCCGATCGCCCAGAAGAACGACAGGCGCGGCGCGAACTGGTCGACCGTCAGCCCGGCGCCCAATCCTGCGCGAAGATATTCGACGCCGTCGGCGAGCGTGTAGGCGAGTTCGAGGTCCTGCGTCGCGCCCGCTTCCTGCATGTGATAGCCGGAGATCGAGATCGAGTTGAATTTCGGCATATGCTGCGAGGTATACGCAAAAATGTCCGAGATGATCCGCATCGAGGGCTGCGGCGGATAGATGTAGGTGTTGCGGACCATGAACTCCTTGAGAATGTCGTTCTGGATCGTGCCAGACAGCTTCTCAGGCGGAACGCCCTGTTCCTCGGCCGCGACGATGTAGAGCGCGAGCACCGGCAGCACGGCGCCGTTCATCGTCATCGACACGCTCATCTGGTCGAGCGGAATGCCCGAGAACAGCGTGCGCATGTCGTAAATGGAATCGATCGCCACGCCCGCCATCCCGACGTCGCCCGACACGCGCGGATGATCGGAATCGTAGCCGCGATGCGTGGCGAGATCGAAGGCGACCGAGAGGCCCTTCTGCCCCGCCGCGAGATTGCGCCGATAGAAGGCGTTGGAATCCTCGGCCGTCGAAAACCCGGCGTACTGCCGCACCGTCCAGGGCTGGTTGACGTACATGGTCGGATACGGCCCGCGCAGATAGGGCGCGGCGCCGGGGTAGGAGTGGATGTAGGAGAGCCCCTCGATGTCGGCGGGGCCGTAAGCCGGCTTCACCGGAATGCCCTCGGGCGTCATCCACGGCGCGGCGTCGTTGGCGGGCGTCTGGGGCGCGGCGGCTGCGGGGACGAAGGCGACGTCGGCGAAATTGGGTATGCGGGTCATGGCTCGGGTCCGGAAAGGCCGGGCAGGGCCCGGGTGCTTTGGGAAATCAAGCCATTATAGCGGGGCGGTGTGCGGTGCGGCAATGTGTGTCGCCGTCGGCACCGTTCGATCATATGTGGAACTTATGTAACGTCAGTTGACGACAGCTCCGTGAATGATGTACACATTGTGACAATCGTTCACAGGAGCTGTGTCTTGGACCACGACCTCGTCGGAATCAACGAAATCGCTTCAATGGCAGGCGTTAGCACGCAGGCAGTCGCAAATTGGCGGGTTAGATCGTCCGATTTTCCTCAACCTTTAAAGGAATTGGCTTCCGGCCCTGTATTTCGCCGCACGCAAATAAGGGCGTGGCTTAAGCGTAACAATCGCAAGCTGGGATCACTGGAATCGTCATCGTCCTTTTATCCGCGTCTCAAAAGCTTCCGAAACGACGACGATGCTCTCTCGAATTGCATCGAGAAAATCGTCGCACAGCTAGAAACCGCCTCTACCACCGGTGATAAGCCAGGAATGCTCTTGGGAAAGATTCAGTCCGGCAAAACCCGCGGCTTTGTCGGCGTCATTGCAAGAGCTTTCGACCGCGGCTTTGACATGGCTATCGTTTTGACAAAGGGAACCAAGACACTGTCGGCGCAAACTGTGCGCCGCCTTGAAAGCGACTTTGCGGAATTCATTGAAGATGACGAATTTCTCGTGGTCGATATTATGAATATGCCCGGAAATCTTCGTCGCAGCGAACTGCGTCGAAAGGTCATCATGGTCGCAAAAAAGCAGGCACGAAATCTAGATAAGCTAATCGAGTTCATTGAGACTCATGAAGATTTGCGGGACCGGAGGGTTCTAATCGTCGACGATGAAGCCGATCTCGCGAGCGTGCGGTTTGTACGTAAGGCGGGAGACGATCTGGTCAATCAAGGCACGATCGCTGATCAAATTGATCAGTTACGCACGATGACCAAAGACATTGCGTTTCTGCAGGTGACCGCGACACCTTATTCTCTTTATCTCCAACCACAGGATTATGATGAGGCCGGAGCAAATTATGTATTCAAGCCAAAACGGCCTGCATTTACAGAGCCCCTGCCCATTCACTCAGGCTATGTAGGCGGAGACGACTACTTCGGCCAATTCGATGAAGGCGATCCTCGCGCTCGGCTCATCGTTGAGGTCACGGAGCAAGAGCAGGATGCGCTTCGCAGACCAGACAGGCGGCGGATAAGCCCTAGTACTGTTCTCGACACAGACAATGTCTCGGGTCTTCGCCGCGCCATCGTCACGTTCATAGTGGCCGTTGGTGTCCGCCGATGGCAGCAGCGCGAAGCAGGCGAGCGAGATAAGAAATACGCGATGGTAATTCACAACGACATCGCTCGCGCGGCGCACGCTTGGCAAAATGATGTTATCGACTGGATATTTGACGCCATTGTGGATGCGGCCGAAAGCGAACCTGACCTACTGCGCCCGATGTTCGATGACGCCTTCGAAGATTTACAATCTTCCGTCTTTGCCCACAAAGGCAAGATGCCTCCACGCAACGAGGCGTTCGACGCATTTATCGACGCACTTCAGAACGACGACGTTGCAGTTGAAAAGATAAATTCTGACAAAAATGTTATGGCTCTTCTCGACGCTAATGCAGAATTGAGATTGCGTACGCCATACAACATATGGGTCGGAGGCAATATTCTGGATCGTGGCATCACCATCCCAAATTTGATTTCGTTTTATTACGGGCGCAATCCGAAGACGATGCAGGCAGATACGGTCCTTCAGCACTCCCGCATGTACGGCAATCGTGATCGGCGCGACTTGGCGGTTACTCGCTTCTACACCTCGCGCGCTGTCTATGATCGACTCTACACAATTAATGCCCTTGAGAACGCTTTGAGAAAGGCGTTCGAAACCGGCGCTCATGACGCTGGCGTAGTTTTCATCCAGTCAGATGTTGCAGGTCGCGTTCGGCCATGCGCGCCAAACAAGATCCTGCTTAGCGACGTAGTAGCCGTTTCGTCGACAGACATGCTGCTCCCCAGTGACTTCCAGACGAAGGGCGGAGCAGCGATGTCAAAAATTCAAGCTGACCTCGACCGTCTAATTTCGCCAGAATGGCGCGACACTGGAAGGTTCATTGCTATCGAAAGAGAGCGAGCGATCTCGATCATCGATGCCGTCGAAAAAAGCATGGAATTCGACACGGTGGACTTCGAATGGGATGCGATGCGTGGCCTGATCGACTACTATTCCGACGCTGTCTCTTATACACA
>CAMFKC010000054.1 GCA_945956975.1 uncultured Methylocystaceae bacterium
AACTACACACTGCATATCGTCGGCAGCGTCAGATGTGTATAAGAGACAGCCGCACGAGACATTCGGCTATCAGCAATTGCTGGACAGCATCGATCCCGACTTTCGCGCGCAAATGCAGCAGTCTGTCGAGACAACAATCCACACCGGAGCCGACTATCAGATCGAATACAAGATCATCTGGCCGGACGGGACCGACCATTGGGTCGAGATTCATGGACGACGCATTGTAGATGAGAATGGCCACCCGATCAGGCTGGTCGGCGTTTCCACCGATGTTACGGCCCGCAAGACCATTCAGGATCAATTGCTGCGGCTCAATGAAAGCCTGGAGCAGCGGGTAGCCGAACGCACGACGGCGCTGGAGAGAGCGCACGAACATGCGTTGCAGGAAGTGGAGCAACGCAAGAAGGCGGAAGCTCTTCTCGTCCAGGCGCAAAAGGTCGAAACGATCGGCCAGCTCACGGGCGGCGTTGCGCACGACTTCAACAATCTTCTGATGGCTGTGCTGGGCACATTGGAAGTTCTGAAGCGTCACGTCGGTCCGGACCAGCGCGCCCTTCGCCTGATCGAGGGCGCGCTTGAAGGCGCGCGCCGCGGCGCCTCGCTCACACAGCGGCTGCTGGCGTTCGCGAGACGGCAGGAGCTGGAAGTGGGCCGCCATGATCTCGGATCAATCTTGATAAGTCTCGAACCGCTCTTGAAGCAGTCCGTAGGCGCCAACATCGATCTCTCGATCCGACAGTCGGCCCAGGGGATGTTTTCAGACATCGACGCCAACCAGGTTGAGCTGGCGTTGCTGAATCTCGTCGTCAATGCGCGCGATGCAATGCCCAATGGAGGAACGATCACGATCGAAGCGCAACGGGTCGAGATCGAAAACGATCCGGATCTGGACGGCTCCTATTACGAGATATCGGTGCGCGACACCGGCGTCGGCATGGATGCAGAGACGCTCCGGCGCGCGATAGAGCCGTTCTACTCGACCAAGGGCGTCGGAAAGGGGACAGGTCTCGGCCTGTCGATGATTCACGGGTTGATGATCCAGCTTGGCGGCGGTTTCAGGCTGACCAGCGAGCAAGGCTTGGGCACGCGCGCGAGCCTTCTCTTTCCTGTTTCGAACTCGGGTTCCCAGCCGGCGACCGCGCAAGTGGAGGCGACCGGCGGCGCCGATCAACAGGTCGCTCACTCGACCATATTGATCGTCGACGATGATCCCCTGATCGCGATGAGCACCGCCGCGATGGTGGAAGATTTGGGGCATACGGTGATCGAGGCTTATTCGGGCGCGGAGGCCTTGGAGATTTTGGGCGGCGGCACGACCGTCGACCTGATGATTACGGATTTCTCGATGCCGAAAATGACCGGCGCCGAGCTGATCGTCGCCGTGCGCGCAATCCGCCCGAAGTTGCCGATCATTCTTGCGAGCGGATATGCCGAGCTTCCGGGGGGCGTCGATCTGCAGGTGCAGCGACTGAACAAGCCTTACGATGAGAAACAGCTCTCGGAACAGATCGACCTTGCCTTTGCGTAGCGAGCCGGCAGGATGCATGGTCTTGCTGGTTTCCTCGCAGTGCGCTCGCGCTTATGCGATTTTGCGGCGCCTTTCGGAATCGCGCACGTGAAAGCTGCGCTCCTGAGCCGGGCTGCATAGACCTCGTTTCGCGCCGATGCGCCTATGCCCGACTGCATCAACATCGGCTTTCCTTTTTCAGTTTCCGGGCAGACGTCTCCCTTGCGCCAGCAAGCGGCGCTTCTCTCACACAGCAGCCGGGAATTGCTCAGGACGAGGGCGCTACAGCCAGCCCTTGATCGCTTCCGCGACCTTGTTCGACGACAGGCCGTATTGATCGTGCAGCGTGGGCAGCGCGCCGGCGTCGAGGAACTGGTCGGGCAGGGCGATCTGGCGGAAGCCCGCGGGATGCACGCCATTGCGCAGCAGCGCGCCCGCGACGGCCTCGCCTAGGCCGCCGATCACCGTATGGTTCTCGGCGACGACGACCGGACGCCCCGTCTTCGCGGCTTCCTTAAGGATCGTCGCCTCGTCCAGCGGCTTGATCGTCGGGACGTGCAGGACGGCGGCCTTCACATTGTCCTTGGCGAGAAGGTCGGCGGCTTCCAGTGCGCGCATGGTCATGAGACCGGACGAGATGATGAGCGTATCCGCGCCGTCGCGGATCAGCTTCGCCTTGCCGAGTTCGAACGAGTAGCCGTATCCGTCGAGCACGAGCGGCACGTTGCCGCGCAGCAGGCGCATGTAGGCTGGCCCCTTGTGAGCCGACAGCGCCACGGTCGCCTGCTCGATCTCGAGGGCGTCGCAGGGATCTACGATGGTCAGGTTCGGCATGCCGCGGAAGATCGCGAGATCTTCCGTCGCCTGATGGCTCGGGCCGTAGCCGGTGGTGAGGCCCGGCAGGGCACAGCAGATCTTCACGTCGAGGTTTTCTTCCGCGATCGCCAGGCAGATGAAGTCGTAAGCCCGGCGCGAGGCGAACACGGCATAGGTGGTGGCCCAGGCCTGAAAACCTTCGCGCGCCATGCCCGCAGAGGCCATCATCAGCAACTGCTCGGCCATGCCCATCTGGTAGAAGCGGTCGGGATGCTTCTGCGCGAAGACGTGCAGGTCGGTGTATTTCGCGAGATCTGCGGACAGGCCGACGATGCGGTCGTTGGTCTCCGCCAGCTTCGCCAGCGCATTGCCGAAGGGCGCGGGCGCGGTGCGCTGATCGGGCCCCGCGATCGAGGCGATCATGGCGGAGGTCTTGGCGTTCGGCCGTTCGATCGAGGAATCGTCGAGCCAGGCCGGGCGGATATATTTCGAGCGTCTCATTGGCGGGGCTCCGCGTCGATGATGTCGATGGCCTTCTGCCATTCGTCGGCTTCGACGCGCAGGAAGTGGTTGCGTTCGCGCGCTTCGAGGAAGGGCACGCCGCGGCCCATCTTGGTGTCGCAAATGATGATGCGCGGCTGCTTGCCCTTATGATTGCGCGCATTGTCGAAGGCTTCGACGAGGGCGTCGATGTCGTTGCCGTCGACGCGCTGCGTGTACCAGTTGAAGGCTTCGAACTTCGGCTTCAGCGGTTCGAAGTTGAGTTGCTGCGTCGAAGGACCGTCCGCCTGCATATTGTTGACGTCGACGATGCCGATGAGATTGTCGAGGCCGAAGGAACCGGCCGACATGGCCGCTTCCCAGGTCGAGCCTTCATCGAGCTCGCCGTCCGAGAACAGATTGTAGACGAAGCTGGACGACTTCTTGCGCTTGAGGCCGAGCGCCATGCCGACCGCAATGCCGAGGCCATGTCCGAGCGAACCGCCGGTGATCTCCATGCCCGGCGTATAGGCCGCCATGCCGGACATCGGCAGGCGCGAGTCGTCGCCGCCGTAGCTCTCGATTTCGTCTTCCGGGATCACGCCCGCCTCGATCAGCGCGGCGTAGAGCGCGATGGCGTAATGGCCGATGGAGAGGCAGAAGCGGTCGCGCCCCTCCCATTCCGGCTCCGCCGGCTTGTAATTCAGCGCATGGAAGTAGGAGACCGCGAGGAAATCGGCGGCGCCGAGCGCCTGCGCGATATAGCCCTGGCCCTGAACCTCGCCCATGCGCAGCGCATGGCGGCGAATTCTTCGTGCGCGTTCGCGCAGACTGACGTTGTGACCAACCTCGGACATGGGCCGGGCCTTTCGTGGATTGTGCGGATCAGTGAATGAGCATGCCGCCGTTGACGTCGAGCGTCGCGCCGGTGACGTAGGACGCAAGGTCCGAGGCCAGAAACAGGCACGCCTTGGCGACATCGGCGGCGTCGCCGAGCCGGTTGAGCGGAATGCCCTTGAGGATCTCGACCTTCATCTCGTCGGAGAGCTTGCCGGCGGTGATGTCGGTCTGGATCAGGCCGGGCGTGACGTTGTTGACGCGCACGCCGGAGGGGCCGAACTCGCGCGCCATGGCGCGGGCGAGGCTCAGCACGCCGCCCTTGGCCGCGCTGTAATGCGGGCCGCCGAAAATGCCGCCACCGCGCTGCGCGGAGACCGAGGAGATGCAGACGATGGAGCCTGCCTTCTGCTGCACCATCGCCGGAAGGGCGGCCTGGCTCATGTAGAGCGTGCCGCGCAGGCTGACGTCCGTCACCGCCTCGTAATTGGCGGGCGTGATGTCGAGCGTCTTGATCGGCTGCGTGATGCCGGCATTGTTGATCAGCACGTCGACGCGGCCGTATTTCGCGATTACTGCGGCGATCGCGGCGTCACAGGCCGTCTTGTCCGTCACGTTGCAGGCAAGGCCGATATGGGCCGGGCCGATGGAGGCGGCCGCGCGCTTCGACGCCTCCAGATCGAGGTCGAGAACGGCGACCTTGGCGCCGTTTTCGGCAAAGAGCCTGGCGGTGGCCATGCCGAGGCCCCGCTCCGATGCGGCTCCGGTGATGACGCAGATCTTGCCTTCAAGCAGCATGGGTTGTTTCCTTTTCGGGCCGCCGCTGTCTTCAGGCGGCGGGCTTCGCCGTGGCTTGTGATGCCTGCCTCGCCGCGGCGCGACGAACGCTTGCCGCCGAGCGAGGGAAGGCGGGCTTCAGACGTCGGGATAATTCGAGATCTCGACGAGATTGCCGTCGGGATCGCGGATGTAGACCGAATGGATCGGCCCCGTCGCGCCGGTGCGTGCGACCGGGCCTTCCTCGATGGCGATCCCCTGCGCAGTCAGATGCGCCGCCACATCCTCGAGCGAAACCGTTGTGATCATGCAGAAGTCGCCTGACCCGCGCGTCGGCCGCAGCGCCTTCGGATCGAATTCGGCGCCGGCTTTGTGCAGATTGATCTTCTGCCGGCCGAAGCGCAGGGCGAGCCGCCCGGGGCCGAAGGTCTCGACAGTCATGCCGCAGGCCTGCTCGTAGAAGCGGCATGTCGCCTCCAGGTCGGCGACCGTCAGAACGAAATGGTCGATGCGGTCGATATGCATTGCGTTTCCCATCATTCCTACCGTCGGCGCCGGGGCCTCAGAGATGCCGCGCCATGTCGGGGTCCTTCTTCAGCGCCGCGCCTTCCTTTGCCAGAATCCTGGCTACGCGTTCCGGAGCGAAATTCAAAGAGACCAGCGCCGGGCCGACATTGGCGATTTCGCGATAACGCGTGATCAGCCCGTCGCGCAGGCCCATGATCGCCACGCCCTCGAATTGGACGCGCTCCGCCGGCGCCTCCGGCAGCGTCGAGCGGTAGGAGAATGTGTAACGGGCGTAGAGCTTGGCGCCGTCGCTGACGGGATCGTGCATGTCCCAGCGAAAATCGCGCGCGGTGCGATAGAACCAGTCGTCGATCATCGCCGCGATCCTTTCGCGCCCCTCGAACGCGCCGTAGAAGACGTCGTGATAGACGCCGTCCTCCGTAAACAGCGAAGCGAAGGTCTTCCCGTCGCGTCTCTCGACCGCGCGGCAGAACGTGTCGAGCATGGCGGCGATGGTCATCTTTCCTCCCGTTGTTGGTCGCCACTCTAGCCCATCGCGCGGTGGCTGGCGCAATCAGCCAGGCAGGCCGTCGAGCTTTGGCGCATCCTCCAGATGCTCGTCCCATTCTGCGCGGCTGGCGAAGCAGATATGCGCATCCGGTCGGCGGTCGACAGGCGTGTCCAGACTGCCCGCCGGCACGACGATGGCGCCAGTCTCCGTCGCGCTCGGCAGAGCAGACCCGCAGGCGCTGCAGAATGCGCGCTGGTGGCGCGTGCCGGTCAGGCGGAAGGTCGTCACGCCGTCCTTGCCTGCAAGCCAATCGATCATTGCGCCAGGCGCGAAGAGGTTGGCGGCATAGGCCGAGCCCGTATCCTTTCGGCAGCGGGCGCAGTGGCACAGGAAGAAGCCCGCGAAAGCGCCGGTCATTTGATATCGCACGGCTCCGCACAGGCACGATCCGGCTTTCTTTTCGTCTTCCATCGCCGACCCCAATTGTTTCGCCAGCAGGACTGCAAGCCCCTTGCATTCGGCCCTATCTGCGCCAACGATCCCGCGCAAAACGCGAACAGGCAAGGGTGCATGATGACGTCCGTTCCCGACAATCTCCGCCGCCGGCTCGGCCAAAGCGACCTGCGCGTCTCGCCCATCGGGCTCGGCTGCATGTCGCTCTCGGGCGTCTATGGCGCCGCCGACGATGCGCAATCGGAGGCGCTGATTCGTGCCGCGATCGACCGCGGCGTCGAGCATCTCGACAGCGCCGACATGTACGGCTGGGGGCATAACGAGGAAGTCGTGGGACGCGCCATCAAGGGGCTGCGCGACAAGGTCGTGCTCGCCACCAAGTTCGGGCAGGTGAAGCGCGAAGGCGGCGCCAATGGCGTCGACGGGCGCCCCGAATATGTGAAGGCCGCCTGCGAGGCGAGCCTCAAGCGGCTCGGCGTCGACGTGATCGACCTCTACTACCAGCATCGCGTAGATCCGCAGACGCCGATCGAGGACACGGTCGGCGCCATGGCCGACCTCGTGAAGGCCGGCAAGGTCCGCTATCTCGGCCTGTCGGAGGCCCATCCGGACACGGTGCGCCGCGCCCACGCCGTCCACCCGATCACGGCGGTCGAGACCGAGTATTCGCTGCTCTATCGGGTCGAGGCGGAAGAGACGCGCAGGGTCACGCGCGAACTCGGGATTTCCTTCGTCGCCTATTCCCCGCTCGGGCGCGGCTTCCTGACCGGCGCGCTCCGCACGCTCGACGACATCGACGGACGGCGCGCCGCGCATCCGCGCTTCCAGGGCGAGCATTTTGCGGCCAACCGGAAGCTGGTCGAACGCGTTGAGGCGCTGGCCGCCAGGAAGGGCTGCCTGCCCTCGCAGATCGCGCTCGCGTGGGTGCTGGCGCAGGGCGAGGATGTCGTGACGATCCCCGGCACGCGCTATGTCGAGCGGCTGGACGAAAACCTCGGGGCGCTGGAAGTGGCGCTGTCGCCGGAGGAGGTCGCGGAACTCTCCGCCGCCATTCCGCCGGGGGCGGCGTCCGGCGACCGTTATCCGACCGCCGCCATGCCGGCTGTCTATCGCTAGGGAAGGCGGGCTGCGTCGAGCGCGCGTCAGATGCGCTCGGACGTTTCGCGCCTCGAAACCCCCATTCCGGGGCGCGGTGCGCTCGACGCATTGGACCGAGTATCCGCCGCGTTGCAGCATCTGGCGATCTGTCGGTTCCGACAGATGGGATTTGCGGGTCGCCCCACGAACGGCTACAGCTTGAAAGCGCTTTCTGAACAACAGCGAAGGCGTCAACCGAGCTGTTTGATGGCGCGCATTCTCTTCGTCGACGACCACCCGATCTACCGCGAAGGCCTGCGCCGCGCCCTGGAGGCGCGAATCGAGGGCCTGCAAGTGGCCGTCGCCTCCGGCGCCACCGAGGCCGGGACCCTGCTGGCGGCGGATTCGTCCATCGCGCTCTGCCTCGCCGACTATCGCCTGGTCGACGGCGATGGGCTGGAGCTCATCCGGGGCCTGCGCGCCTCCCACCCCTCCGTCGCCGTCGGCCTGCTCTGCGGCGAGCCGACCCAGGCGCTGGCTGCGGAGGTCCGCGCCATCGGCGGAGTGGCCTGCCTGCCCAAGGAACTGGATACGGACGACCTGGTCGAAGCTGTCGAGAGCCTGCTGGAGGGCGACGAGGCCTTTCCGTCCCCGGTGCCGGGCGCCGGGGGAACGCTGATGTCCGAGCGGCGCCGCGATATCCTGACCTTCGCCAGCAAGGGCTGGCCCGACAAGCTCATCGGCGAGGAGCTCGGCATCACCGAAAGCACGGTGAGGAACCATTGGCATCACATCTTTCGGCGTCTGGGGGTGAACAACCGGACGGAAGCCGTGACAAAGGCGCTGCGCCAGAAGATCATTTGAACGCAGCCGACCGCGAGGCGGCCATCGCGCGCGAGCGCATGCGGCTCTATTTCACCGAATTCTCGCCGAGTTCCGGCCCCGGCGGCGTGAGGCCGCTGCAATTCCTTTCCATCGTCGGCTCCAGCGCCGTCGCGCTGTTCATGACCCTCCGGCTCGGGACGCCCCCGTGGCGCGCGCTGGCGTGGTGGTGCGCGCTCACGCTGAGCGAGGTGGGCATCATCGTCATCAATCGGCTCTATCTCGCGCGCACGCCCGACGATTCGCGCCTGCGCGCCTGGGCCCTCGCGAAGACGGCGCTCGCCGGCCTGCTCGGCCTCGCCTGGAGCGCAAGCCAGTTTCTCCTGCCCGTGCCCGGCGACGACGTCACCACGATCATGCCGACATGGATGATCCTCACCTTCTGCGCCGGCGCGATCTGGGCGGGGGCCTTTTACACGCCGGCGCTCGTGGCCATGCTGACCTGCGCCATTCTGCCCGCGGCGGCGTGGCTGCTGGCGGGCGGCCCATTCGAACGCGCCGTCGGCCTCTGCCTGCTCGTCTCCTTCGCGATGATGCTGGCGATCGGCCGGCAGGCGGCAAAACGCTACCGCTCCGCGGTGAACGACAAGCTCGAGATCGGCCTGCTGCTCGCCCGGCAGAACGCCTACACGCAGCGCATCGAGCAATTGAGCGCCGAGCGCGGACGCTTTTTCGGCGCCGCGGCGCACGACCTCCGCCAGCCGCTGCACGCCATGGGCCTCTATCTCTCGCTGCTGCGCGACAATCCCGGGAGCGGCGAGCGCGAGACGCTGGTCGACAGTCTCGCGGCCTGCGCGGCGAGCCTCGATTCGCAGTTCAACGCCATCATGGGCGTGCAGGAGACGAGCGCGCTCATCGCGCGCGCGAAGGTGGAGCCCGTGGATCTCGCGGCCCTGTTCGAACGGCTTGCCGTTCAGGCGCGGCCGAAGGCTGCGGAGGCAAGTCTCGAACTGCGCGTGGCGCGCACGAGCCTGGTCGCCGACGTCGCGCCCGACATTCTCGAACGCGTGCTCAACAACCTCCTTTCCAATGCGCTGCGCTACACGGCGCGCGGCGGCGTTCTGATCGGCGCGCGGCGGCGCGGCGAAGCAATCGCGATCCATGTTGTCGACACCGGCGTCGGCATTCCCGAAGATCGCCGGGCCGACGTGTTCGAGGACTTCCTTCAGCTAGGCAATCCCGAGCGCAATCGCGCGCGCGGCTTTGGTCTCGGCCTGGGCATCGTGCGTCGCCTGTGCGCCGGCATGGGCTGGCAGATCGAACTGCGGTCGCAGGAAGGGAGAGGCTCGTCCTTCGTCGTGCTCGTGCCGCGCGCCCGCGC
>CAMFKC010000055.1 GCA_945956975.1 uncultured Methylocystaceae bacterium
GCGTGGCGAAGGCGCCGATGGCGGCGAGGCCCGCGACGAGAAGGCCGAGCATGATGACCGGGGTAGCGGTCAGCCAGTTGTGCTCGAATCCCGCGAGCGCGACGAGAAAGCCGACCGCGCCGAAGGCGCCGAGGATTGTGGAGGCGACGGGATCGAAGGCGGCGTCTTCATCCGGCGTCGAAAGATGCGGCAGGAAGGCCAGGAAGGCGGCGGCCAGCGCAGCGGCGATCAGCGTCTGCGCCAGCGCGGCATGGAAGAAATTCACCGAGCCCTGCGACACGAGCACCAGCGCCCAAAGGCCCGCGCCGACGGCGGCGCTGGCCGCGAGCCACAGCCAGCGGCGGATGCGCGAGAGCGCATAGGCCGCGCCCGTGGCTGCAGCGAGATAGAGCACGACCGGCCAGGGGTTCGGCTGCGCCGAGGACACCAGCACCGGCGCGACGAAGGCGCCGACGAGCCCGAGGCCTGCGAGCGCCGGGCCATGCAGGGCGGCTGCGAAGATAGAGGCGATGGCGATCAGCCCGAGCGCAACGAAGGCCGGCGCAGGGCCGATGAAGCCGTAGAGGCCGTGCGCCGCATAGATTGCGCCGAACAGGGCCACCGTGCCGGCGGCGGTGAGCACGGCGGGGATCTGCGTCGGCGTTCCCGATTTCTCCCGGCGGCGGAGGACTTCGCCGGCAGCGGCGAGGAGCGCGCCGAAGACAAGGCCCATGAGCGTGCGCGGACCGGGGCCGAAATAGCCCTGCTCGATCGAATAGCGGACGAGCAGCAGGCCGCCGAGCGCCAGCGCGACGCCGCCGACCCACACGGTCCAGCTGGCGCCGAGCCGCTCCTCGAGGCTGCGCTTCGGCGCGGCAGGCGCCGGGGCGGGCGCGTTCTCGTTGGCGGTCGCCGTCGGACGGCCCCAACTCAGGCCATCCCAGCCGGAACCGGGCGCCGGCGCATCCGGCTCTGGCAGGGGTGGAGGCGACGAAGGCGCGGGGGCGGGTTGTTCGGCCTGCGGTGTCGTGTCCGCGGCTGGCGGTGGCGCGGCGACGCCTGGCAAGGAGCCAACGACCCCTCGCCCGGAGACGGCGCGCAATTCCAGGTCCGCAATGCGGCGCTCGGCGCGCGCGAGGCGCTCGCGCGCCGACAGAACCATGAAAAAGGCGGCCGGTCCGGCGACGGCGATCAGCAATCCGGCAAGCGTCAACAGCGCGATCATCAACTTTTCCCCGCCCGGCCGGCAGCGAAGGCCGAGTCGCGAACGCGCGCAAGATGCAGCGGCGCTTCCCATGCGCCTGTATCGAATCGCACGTGAGAAAAATCAGCTTGCTCGGCTCACAGCGCGAGCGCGAAGGGCACGCCCTCGAAGCAATCCTCGCCGCGCCCGATCGTCTCCACCGCGGCCACCATGCGCCCGCCGCGCCCGAGCATGCCGTCGGCCATGGCGACGAATCGCGGATTGGGCGTTGCAGTGGGCGAAGCCGCGCGGATCGCGCTCGCGATCTCCTTTTCGTCGCGCGCCGGATTCAGAGCGCAGGCGGTGACGAAGGCGGCCGCCGTCGAGCGCGAGACGCCGGCCCAGCAATGCACGAGCAGCGGCTCCCGCCTGTCCCAGGCGCGCACGAAGGAGAGCAGCGTCTCGACGTGCTCCACATCGGGCGCGACATGGCCCGGCAACGGTTGGGCGATGTCGGACATGCCGATGAAGAGATGCCGGTCGGCCGGGATGCAGGCGGGGCGCGTGACGGGCGTGCCGACGTTGATGAGCGTGACCATCGAGCGCGCGCCGATGGCGTGCGCGGTCTCGTCGATGCGGGCCAGCGAACAGACGTGCACGCGGGGCATCAGCACTCCTTCTCGACGTCGCGGAAGCGATCGAGGAATCGCTGCTCGGCCTCCTGCGACGATATTGGCGCAAGAAAGGATTCGAGGCCACGCGGGCGCAGTTCCGGCTGGCCGAAAATCGTCCGGGCCTCGCTCAGTTCAAACCCCGCGAGCGCGGTGGCCTCGAAGAAGGCCGCCGCGCGGTCCGCCTTCTTCACCAGCTTCTCCATTGCGGCGGCGGGCTTCGCCGGCAGGCCGAAGCGCAGGAGGATGGCGGCGAGGATGCGGTGCTCGACCTGCTTGTAGCTGTCGCCGATCACCGCCTTGAAGGGCGAGATCATGTCGCCGACGACATATTCGGGCGCGTCATGCAGCAACGCGAACAGCGCGCCGCGCGGGCCGATGCCGATGTCCAGCGAGGCAGCGATGTGCTCGACAAGCAGCGAATGCTGCGCGACGGAGAAAATGTGCGGACCCGTCGTCTGGCCGTTCCAGCGCGCGACACGCGCGAGCCCGTGGGCGATGTCCTCGATCTCGACGTCGAGCGGGGAGGGATCGAGCAGGTCGAGCCTGCGGCCCGACAACATGCGCTGCCAGGCGCGCGGCGGCTTAGCGATGCGGCTCATTTCTTCAGCGCGAGCGCCGCGCATTTCGCGTGGCAATGGCAGCCGACGAGATGATCGTTGACCATACCGGTCGCCTGCATGAAGGCGTAGACGATGGTGGGTCCGCAGAACTTGAAGCCCGCGTCCTTCAACGCTTTCGACATTTTCTTCGAAGTCTCGGTTTCGGCCTGGATGTCGTTGAGGTCGCGCAGTTTGTTCTGCACCGGCTTTCCGTCCACAAACTTCCAGAGGAAATTCGAGAAGCCTTCCTTTTCCTCGATAGCGACGTATGCGCGCGCGGAGAGCACCGAGCCGTCGATCTTCTGGCGGTTGCGGATGATGCCCTCGTTGGCCATCAGCTTGTCGAGTTTGGCGGGCGTGTAGCGCGCGATCTTCGCGGGCTCGAAACCGTCGAAGGCTTTGCGGAAATTGTCGCGCTTGCGCAGGATGGTGATCCACGACAGGCCAGCCTGGAAGCCGTCGAGCAGCAGCTTCTCGAACAGGGCGCGCGAATCGTATTCCGGCACGCCCCATTCGTCGTCATGATAAGCGACGTAGAGCGGGTCCGTTCCCGGCCAGCCGCAGCGGGCGAGGCCGTCGTCATGCATCACAGCGGGGCGCGGCTCGGGTTTCTTGGCCATGTCTCGTGATACCGAAACGCGGCGGCGCGGGAAAGTGGACCGGGTTTGGACCGCGAGCCTTCAGGCTCGCTTCTTTCGGTCAATGCGAGCCTGAAGGCTCGCGGTCCAGGACGCTCACCGTCGCGGCGCCCGCAGCAAGCGGCGCGCCCTTGGCGTCATCCAAGCGATCCAGCCTTACGGTCGCAAGTCCCTGCCCCGCATGCGCGCCGCCTAGCACGCCGATGGCGATGTCGCCGGCGCGAATTTCGGCGCCAGGCTCCGCCGCGCCATCCAGCGCCACGCGCAGCACGCGCTTGCGCACGAGGCCTCGGTGCTGCATCCGCGAGACCACTTCCTGCCCGACATAGCAGCCCTTGTCGAAGGCGACGCCGTGCAGCAGGTCCATGTTCGTCTCGTGCGGAAAGGCGTCGCCATAGGCGAAGTCCAGCCCGCCCGCCGGCACGCCGCAGGCGATGCGATGGGCCTCGTAGCTCTCGCGCGCCTCCGCCCCTGCCGTGCGGGCGGCGCCAACCGGGAGAATCGCGCGCCGGCCGAGTTCGGCGGCGCGGGGATCATTAAAGACGACGGCGCCTTCAGGCGCAGGCGCATCGCCCCACAGCGCCACGATTCCGAGCGCCGCATCGCCCTTGGCTTCGTCGGAGAGGTTGGCGAGATCGACCTTCGCGCGCAGGCGGTAGAAGGTCAGGCGCTTCAGGAGATCGGCGGCTTTTTCGCGCGCTGTATCGAGCAGGAAGCGTTCGCCGTCCTCGACGACAAGGAAATCGAACAGGATCTTGCCCTGCGGCGTCAGCAGGGCGCCGAAGCCCGCCGCGCCGGGCGCGACCTTCGCCATGTCGCAGGTGACGAGGCCCTGCAGGAAACTGCGGGCCTCGGCGCCGGAAACGGAGAGAACAGCGCGGTCGGGCAGATATACGGCGGGCATGGAACAATCCTGTAGCGCTACGGCAAATTGTGTCGGCGCGCGGCCAAGTCAAGCGCCGGGACCGCCAGCCGCAGGCAGCGCCATGCAACATGCCGGCCGGAGGCCGGCGGTCGCGGCTGTTCCGTGCCCGCGCCGGTTGGTTTAAACCAAGGCCAGAGCAAGGACCCCTGATGACCCAGACCTTCGACCTCATTCTCTCCGGCGGCGAACTCGTAAACCAGGACGGGCGGGGCCAGCGCGACATCGGCGTGATCGGCGACACGATCGCAGCCATCGGCGATCTCTCGCGCGCTTCCGCCGGCGAGCGGATCGATTGCCGCGGCCTGACCATCCTGCCCGGCGTGATCGACAGCCAGGTGCATTTCCGCGAGCCGGGCCCCGTTCACAAGGAAGATCTCGAAACGGGGTCGCGCGGCGCCGTGCTCGGCGGCGTGACCGCCGTGTTCGAAATGCCCAACACAAACCCGCTGACGACAGGAGAGGCCGAACTCGCCGACAAGGTTTCTCGCGCGCGAAACCGGATGCATTGCGACTTCGCCTTCTGGGTGGGCGGCACGCACGAGAACGTCGCCGATATCCCCCATCTCGAGCGCCTGCCGGGCGCAGCCGGCATCAAGGTGTTCATGGGCTCGTCCACGGGCTCGCTGCTGGTGGAGGACGACGCCGGAGTCTCGCGCATCCTCGGCGCCACGCGCCGCCGCGCAGCCTTCCATTCGGAAGACGAGTATCGCCTCAACGAGCGCAAGCCGCTGCGCGTCACGGGCGACCCGAATTCGCATCATGTCTGGCGCGACGTGACGGCCGCCCTGCAATGCACGCAGCGTCTCGTGCGGATTGCCCGCGAGCAGCGTGCGCTGATCCACGTGCTGCACATATCCACGGGCGAAGAGATCGAGTTTCTCGCCGCGCACAAGGACATTGCGTCCGCCGAAGTGACGCCGCACCATCTCACGCTGTCCTCGGACGATTACGCGCATCTCGGCACCAAGCTGCAGATGAATCCGCCGGTGCGCGAGACGCATCATCGCGACCGCATCTGGCAGGGCGTGGCCGATGGCGTCGCCGACATTCTCGGCTCCGATCATGCGCCGCATACACTTGAAGAAAAGGCCAAGCCCTATCCCGAGAGCCCGTCGGGCATGACCGGCGTGCAGACGCTGGTGCCTGTCATGCTCGATCACGTGGCTGCGGGACGGCTGACGCTGGAGCGGTTCGTGGACATGTCGAGCGCGGGGCCGGCGCGCCTCTTCGGCATCGCGCGCAAGGGCCGCGTGGCGGTTGGCTATGACGCCGACTTCACCGTGGTCGATCTCAAGCGCCAGGAGACGATCACGGATCAGTGGATCGCCTCGCGCGCGGGCTGGACGCCCTACCACGGCAAGCAGGTGACGGGCTGGCCGGTCGGAACCTTCGTGCGCGGCGCGAAGGTCATGTGGCAGGGCGAGATCGTGACCCCGTCGCAGGGCGCGGCCGTGCGTTTTCACGCGGCGCTCTGACGCCGTGACTACATCCGCCGCAGATTCAGCGCCCGAGAGGCTCACATTCGCGCAGGTCCTGCGCGATCTCGGGCCTGTGCAACTGGTCAACGGGCTCATCGGCTTCATCTTCGCCGCCACCGGCCCTGTCGCCATCGTTCTCTCGGTCGCAACGTCTGCGCATCTGAGCGATGCGCAGATCGCGTCGTGGATCTTCGCCTGCTTCTTCATCAATGGCGCGCTGACGCTGTTCATGACATGGCGCTACCGCCAGCCGCTATGCTTCTTCTGGACCATTCCCGGCGCGGTGCTCGCGGGACAGGGCCTATCGCATCTGTCGTTCGAGCAGGTGATCGGCTGCTATTACGCCACGAGCCTGCTGATCCTCACCGTCGGCGCCACGGGGCTCGCCCGGCGCGCGCTCGAATGGATCCCCATGCCGATCGTCATGGGCATGGTGGCCGGCGTCTTCCTGCGCTTCGGGCTCGACATCGTGCGCGCGCTGAGCGGCTATCCGCTGCTCGGCTGGGCGATGCTGGCGACGTTCCTCGCGCTCTCCGCGAATGCGCGCATCGCGCGCCTGATGCCGCCGATCCTCGGCGCGCTGATCGTCGGCGCGATCGTGCTCGTCGTCGCGCCGCGCGGCGAAGGCGCGGCGCTTGCAAGCCTCGCGCTGGCGAAACCCGTGTTCGCCACGCCTGCCTTCTCGCTGCAGGCGATGATCGAACTGGTCGTGCCGCTCGCGATCACCGTGCTCGTCGTCCAGAACGCGCAGGGCTTCGCGATTCTCCAGGCGGCGGGCCACACGCCGCCGGCGAACGCCGTGACGATGGCCTGCGGCGTCGGCGGCGTTCTCAGCGCCGCGGTCGGCGGCGTCGGCACGTGCCTCACCGGCCCCACCAACGGCATCGTGACGTCATCGGGCGAACGCGAGCGGCACTACGCGGCGGCGTTGACGACCGGGGGGCTGGCAATCCTGTTCGGCATTTTCTCGCCGACCTTCACGCGGCTGATGCTGTCGACGCCGAAGGAATTCATCATGATGCTCGGCGGCCTCGCCATGCTGCGCGTGCTGCAGGGCGCCTTCGTCTCGTCCTTCAAGGGCCCCTATGCTTTCGGGGCCCTGACGAGCCTGCTGGTGACGATCGCCGACATTCCGCTGTTCGGCATCGGCGCGGCCTTCTGGGGGCTGGTCGCCGGCGCCGTCGTCTCGCGCATCCTCGAGCGCGAGCATTACGCGTAAGCGTGAATCACGCGGGGTCCTCGGACCAGAAATAGTGCCACACGCCGTCCGCTGCGATGCCGACGCGCATCGGCGGCGGGCGGCCCGACTTGTCTGCGCGCGTAAGGTCTGCGAAGCGCACGCAGGCGAGCATGAGCTGGCGTTCCTCGGGCGTCGGATCGGCCGGCGGCTTCAGCGCGAAGGCGGGCCAGACGAACATCTGCGTCTTGCCGCGCGTCTCGATGACGAAGGCCTGCCGCAGCACGTTGCGCAGCAGCGTGACCATCTCGTCGCCCTTGCGGTCGAAGGAAAGAGCCTTCA
The DNA here is from genome assembly GCA_945956975.1 of uncultured Methylocystaceae bacterium. Taxonomy (GTDB): domain Bacteria; phylum Pseudomonadota; class Alphaproteobacteria; order Rhizobiales; family Beijerinckiaceae; genus JAJXWB01. The sequence goes on from CAMFKC010000055.1 coordinate 6,996, forward strand.
GGCGTTCGACGGGGTCCTCGCCCGGCCCGCGCTTGCCGCCGCGCTCGAACAGGGGGCGCACCTCGTTCCAATCTATGGGGATTCGCAGCGCCTCGACGTCGCGCGTCGCGCAGGCCTGCAAGATCTTCTGGCGAATGGCGGCGACCGCGCGCGGCAAAGCGGCTGCGTCGGTCATGGGATCGGAGAGCGTTGAAGGCGGCGACGATTTTGGAGGAGCCATCAGCGATCAATAGCTCACGCGCGTGGCGTTTTCGCGGTCAAGAATTGTCATCCCGGCCAGACAGAAGTCGCCTGATGGCAACTTCGTCAGAAAGCGCAGCGGAGAGCCGGGAACCAGAAGCAGCAATGTCGATGCTGGGTCCCGGATCGGCCTTTGGCCGTCCGGGATGACAATCCCTGGTGACCTTCTAATGCCGCACGCCGACCGTGAATTCCCCGCGCCGCACCCGTTCGGGCAGCCTGGCGCAGAAATTCGCCACCGCGTCCTCGCCGTAGCGCGCGACCAGTTCCTGCAGGCCTGCGGTGATCGCCGCGTCCGCGAAGGATTCCATGTCGAGCCCCGCCATGAGCGCCTCGACGAAGGCGTCGTTGACGTAGACCAGCGCGGCGCGGCGGTCTTCTGTGGCGATGTCGAGGTCGAGGGAATGGGCGGTGCGCGAATTCATGGCCGCAACCTATACGGCTCAAACCGTCTGCGCGATTGAGGTCTTGATGGAAGGTTAACGCGGACTGTCAATTTCGGGTTAATGCGCCGCCGGCTTCAGCTTCCGCTGTAGCGATCGGCGATGTCGCGGGCGAGCCGCCCGCCCTCGTCGACGTAGCGCGTGATGGCGGCGCGGGCGTTTCCCGTACACTGGCCGTAGGTGGTTTCATAGCCGCGATAGCCGCGATTGTAAGCCCCGGCTAATTTCTCGCGGCGCTCGGGCGCAGTTCCCTCGGCATCGAGCAATGCCGCCATTTTCGCGCGATATTCCGCGCCGTCGCCATCGCCGCAGAGATCGCGCAGGTAGGCGAGCGCGCCCATGATTTCGGATAGACGGAGCAGTTGCGCCTCGTAGAGCGGGGCGCCCTGCACGGGCGGCGCCGGCGGTGCGGCTGGCTTTTTCTCCGGCTCCGCCTTATCCGCCGACGGCGCGCGCGCCGGCTTGCGCTCGAGCGCATGCGCCGACCCTGCAAACAGCGCGAGCGCCATCGCCCAGCCCAACGGACGCAGCGCGGGTTTCATTCCGCCTGCTCGCAAATGTCGGCGGCGCGGGCCAGGATTCTCCCGAGATGCGGCGTCGTCGGCAGGTCGCCGAGATCGCGCGGATCCACCCAGCGCACCTCGCCCGCCTCCGGGCCTGTCTGAGCCTCGCCCTTCGTCCAGATCCCGACGAAGGAGGCGACAACGAAATGATGCCGGACGAGGCCCTGTTCGTCGCGGTCGATGCGCTGGACATGGCGATTGAAGCCGACGATGCGGGCTTCCACCCCCACCTCTTCCATCAATTCGCGCAGCGCGCCTTCCTCGAGCGTCTCGCCGACCTCGACCAGCCCGCCCGGCAGCGACCAGACGCCAGCGCCTGGCGGCTTGGTGCGGGTCGCGATCAGCACCCTGCCCTCGCGGAATACGGCGACGGAGGCGGCCAGGATCGGCCGCGCAGGGTAGGTGCGGTCGTCGGCTCCGAGGGTCGGCGCGGCTTGCGTCACGAGAAGCGGCTCAAGGGTAGAGGCGCTGCTTGCGCCACTCGCCCTCGGGCGCGTCGCGGCGGAAGTCGATGCGGTTGTGCAGGCGAAAGGCGCCGTCAGACCAGAATTCGAACTGCACGGGCTTGATGCGGAAGCCCTTCCAGTATGGCGGGCGCGGGACGTCGCCGACCGGATATTTGGCGGCGTATTTCGCCACGGCCTTTTCCAGCGCGAAGCGGCTCTCGAGCGGGCGCGACTGCTGGCTTGCCCAGGCGCCGATGCGGCTGTCGCGCGGGCGGCTGTTGAAGTAGCGGTCGGACTGCGCCTCGTCGACCACTTCGACGGGGCCGCGGATGCGGATCTGCCGGCGCAGCGATTTCCAGTGGAACAGCGCGGACGCCTTGTGCGCGGTCAGCAATTCCTGGCCCTTCGCGCTCTCGGCGTTGGTGTAGAAGACCGGCCCGCGGGAATCGAAATCGCGGCACAGCAC
>CAMFKC010000056.1 GCA_945956975.1 uncultured Methylocystaceae bacterium
GGCCTGCCTGGCGCCCGGACAGGCGAAGAACACCTACGGCACCGGCTGCTTCATGCTGATGAACACTGGCGAGAAGCCGTTCCCCTCGACTTGCGGGCTGCTCACCACACTCGGCTACAAGCTGGGCGACAGGCCGGCGGTCTACGCGCTCGAAGGTTCGATCGCCATCGCCGGCGCGCTGGTTCAATGGCTGCGCGACAATCTCGGGATCGTGAAAACCGCGCCGGAAATCGAGGCGCTGGCGAAGACCGTCGCGGACAATGGCGACGTCTATTTCGTGCCGGCCTTCTCCGGTCTCTACGCGCCGCACTGGAAGGAATCGGCGCGCGGCGTGATCGCGGGCCTCACGCGCTACGCCAACAAGGCGCATATCGCGCGCGCGGCGCTCGAGGCGACCGCCTACCAGACGCGCGAGGTGCTGGACGCGATGGTCGCGGATTCCGGCGTCGCCATCAAGGAATTGAGGGTCGACGGGGGAATGGTCGTCAACGAGTTGCTGATGCAGTTCCAGGCGGACATGCTGGCGGCGCCCGTCGTGCGGCCCAAGGTGATCGAGACCACGGCGCTGGGCGCGGCCTATGCGGCGGGATTGGCAACGGGCTATTGGGAATCGACCGATGACATCGCCGCCAATTGGGGCGTCGACCGGTCCTGGCGCCCCGCGATGGGGGCGGGAGAGCGCGAAAAACTCTTCGCCTCCTGGAATAAGGCGGTGGCCCGGTCGCTGGACTGGGCGGAGTGACCGCCCCGGCTCGCGCCGGGGCGGGTATTATTGCGATCAGTAACGCGCGACAGCCGCGCTGGGGTTGCCCCAGTTGAAGTGGTAGTTGACGCCGGCGCGAACGATGTGGTTCTGCGTCGAGCGGTTCCAGTAGGCCGGCGCAAAACCGAAGTTGTTGTCGTTGTTGCGGCGGATGTCGGTGAACAGATATTCGGCCTTGATCGACCAGGCGTCCGACAGGGCGTATTCCACGCCGCCGCCGACCGTGTACCCGATCTTCATGCCGCTGCTCGTCTGGTTCCAGAAGCCGCCGGCGGCGAAGGGATACCAGCTGTTGTAGTAGGCGTTGCCGTAGGCGAAACCGCCGGTGGCGTAGACCATCCAGCGGTCGAGAGCGAGGCCGAGACGGCCGCGCACAGTGCCGAGCAGGCCGCCGGAGCTGTTGTTGGCGCCGCCGAGCCACCAGGCGCTGGCCGCGTTCTGGGCGCTGAGGTAGTTCAGGTCGGCCTCGAGACCGAACACGAACGCGCTCATCTGCCAGTTATAGCCGATCTGGGCGCCGCCGGTGAAACCGACGTTGTTGTTGTTGTTCGGCACGCCGAAGAAAGCGGCGCCCGGCACGAAGTTCACGCCCCAGTTGTTTTGGCGAATCGCGGCGCCGGCGTTCAAGCCGACGTAGAAGCCGGTCCAGGTGAAGACCGGGGCCGCGTAAGCGACCGGGACCGGCGCCTTGCGCGAGGGCAGATCGGCGGCCTGCGCCGCGCCTGCCGCAAACAAGGCGACCGAACCCAACAAAATCTTGCGTAGCATCAGCAACTCCCTTTGGTATGCAGACGCGCACCGTGGACTTTCGATCCGCTTCGCCCACTAACATGGGTTAAGCGGGCGCGCCTTTTGGCCGCGATGTTGCCGCAACAGCACACAAATCGTCGCCATTTGCGCCTGCTTTGCCCAAAAGCGCGGCTGACGGCCGGTTTCGTGGACCGCCGCTTGCTCCCTCGTTCGCAACGACGGCAGCCGTCGTTGATATTGCGCCGTTTCGGTTCGCGACCGGCGCGAAACGACACAGGAGTTTTGTATGCGTTCCATTTCGATCCTGAGTCTGGCGGCGGCCACCGCTTGCGCCGCTCTCGTGGCGTCCTCTGCGGCCGAAGCCGGCAATCGCGCCGGCTATCATGGCCCTGCCATGCATGGCGGCGCTGGCTTTGCCCGTCCGTCGTTCGCCGCTCGAGGCTACGCCCGCCCAGCTTTCGCCCATCGCAGCTACGCACAGCGCGGCTGGGGCGGCGGTTACCGTCACGCCCACCATGGTTGGCGCGGCCGTGGCGTCGGCTATGCCGCCGGCGCGGCGATCGCGGCTTCGGCCGGCTATGCGGCGGCCAGCGCCTACGGTGGCGGCTATGCCTACCGCGGCGACGAGGGCTATGCGGCTCCCGCGGCGGACTATGGTTACGCCCAGCCGAGCTATGGCTATGCGCAGCCCACGCAGACCTGGTCCAAGACCTACCTCGTCCCGCGCACCGTCATGCAGCCGGTCACCCGCACGCATGTCGTTCCGGTGACGACCTACCGCACGGTGCAGAGCACGGCCTATGTGCCGACGACGGTCTACAACCGCGTGACTAAGACCTGCTCGTGCACCATCAATGGCGTGACGCAGCAGGTGCCTTGCGAAGGCGGCTATGGTTCGGCCGGCCTGGGTGTGAGCGTGGGCTACGGCGGCGGCTATGGCCACGCCCCGATTTACAACCGTCCGGGCCTGTTCACTTCCGGCTGGTGATTTCTCGCGCAGAGCTTGCGCGCTCGAATTTGGACGAAGACACTGCCGGGCGAGACCTCTCGTCCGGCAGTTTCGTTTCATGATCGACCTTCACTATTGGCCCACGCCCAACGGCCACAAGATCACGATGTTCCTGGAAGAAGCAGGTCTCGCCTACGCGATACGGCCGGTCAACATCGTCGCGGGCGACCAGTTCAAGCCCGACTTCCTGAAGATCGCGCCAAACAACCGCATGCCCGCGATCGTCGATCACATGCCCGCGGACGGCGGCGCGCCAGTCTCGGTGTTCGAGTCCGGCGCGATCCTTCTCTATCTCGCGGAGAAGACAGGGCGCTTCCTCCCGAGTGATTTACGGCAGCGGAACGCTGCTCTGGAATGGTTATTCTGGCAGGTCGGCGGGCTCGGGCCGATGGCGGGGCAGAACCACCATTTCGCGCTCTATGCGCCCGAGCCCCTGCCCTACGCGATCAATCGCTACGTGAAAGAGACCAACCGCCTCTACGGCGTGCTCGACCGGCGCCTGTCCGACCACGAATTCCTGGCCGGCGATTATTCGATCGCCGACATGGCGTCCTATCCCTGGATCGTGCCGCACAAGCGGCAGGGCCAGGATCTGGGCGACTTTCCCCATCTGAAACGATGGTTCGAGGCGATCAAGGCGCGGCCCGGCACGCAGCGCGCCTATCAGGCCGGCAAGAGCCTGCACATGCGCCGGCCGGAAGAATTGACGGCCGAGGAAAAGAGCATGTTGTTCACGCAGGATTCCTCGGTCGTCAGACGCTGAGCAGGATCAGCCCTGCGCGCCCGCCGGACGCCGGCGGCGCCAGCGGTTCTTGGCGCCTTCGGGCTTTGCGCCCTGCGGCTTCTGGCTTTGCGGCTTTCCGCCATGAGGCCGTGCAGCGGCGCCATCCGGACGCGGAGTGGCAGGGCGGTGCGCGGCGCGCTGCTCGGCGTGCGGGCGCTGGGCATGGGCTTGCGGCTTGCCCTGCGGGCGGCGCGGCGCCGGGCCGCGGCGATGGGCGGACGCTTCTTCCGAGGGCTCGTGGCGCGCGTTCGGGTCGCGCTTGTCCTCGGTCGGAATCTGCTGGCGCGTCACCTTCTCGATGGCGCGCAGCAGTTGACGCTCGGCATTGTCGCAGAACGAGATGGCGATCCCCTCGGCGCCGGCTCGCGCAGTGCGGCCGATGCGGTGAACGTATGTCTCCGGCACTTCCGGCAGCTCGAAATTGACAACATGGGTCACGCCGTCGACGTCGATGCCGCGCGCGGCAATGTCGGTCGCCACCAGCACGCGCGTGCGGCCGGCCTTGAAATCGTTGAGCGTACGCTGGCGATGTCCCTGGCTCTTGTTGCCGTGGATCGCGCCCGAGGCGATGCCGGTCTCGTCGAGAATTTTCGCCACGCGATCGGCGCCGCGCTTGGTGCGCGTGAAGACCAGCGCGCGCTTGACCGCAGCGTCGGCCAGCAACGCAACCAGCAGGTCGCGTTTGCCCTTGGAGTCCACGAAATAGGCGCGCTGCGCGATGCGCTCGGCGGTGGTGGCGACGGGCGTCACTTCCACGCGCGTCGGGTTGCGCAGCATTTCATCTGCGAGGGTCGCGATCTCACGCGGCATGGTGGCCGAGAAAAACAGCGTCTGGCGCTGCTTCGGCAGCTTGGCGACGATCTTGCGGATCGGCACGATGAAGCCGAGGTCGAGCATGTGGTCGGCCTCGTCCAGCACGACGACTTCGGTCGTATCGAGCCGCAGGCGGCGGCTGTCCATGTGATCGAGGAGACGGCCGGGCGTCGCGACGAGGACATCGAGCCCGCGGCCGATCGCCTGGATCTGCGGTCCCATGCCGACGCCGCCGACGACGACCGCGACATTGATGCGCGCATGACGGCCGTAGGCGCGGAAGCTGTCGCCGATCTGCACGGCGAGTTCGCGTGTCGGCGCGAGGATCAGCGCGCGGGTCGTGCCGGGTGCGGCGCGACGCGGGTTGGCAAGGAGGCGCTGGATGATCGGAACGGCAAAGGCGCAGGTCTTGCCGGTGCCCGTCTGGGCGATGCCGAGAAGGTCGCCGCCCTGGAGCAGCGGAGGAATGGCGCGAGCCTGGATTGGAGTCGGATTCGTGTAGCCTTCGTCGCGAAGTGCGCGAAGGATGGTCTCGGCGACGCCGAGGCCTGCAAAATCGGTCATGTGTACTTTCAGATCGCGGACTGGCTTCAGCGCGGATGATCGCAGCGAAGTCCGAAGTGGCGCGGTCCCGCGTAAATGGACCGATGGAAATTCATCCGATGCGCTCGACGGTGCGCCGCCTTCGAAGGCGGCCTACGCGACCGGAGCGCTGGTGCTGCGATGCAGCAACGCTGAGATAGGCGATGTGACGCGTCGCGTCAATGCGGCGCAATCGTCTATCGGCCTGCTTCCGCCATTATCCGTCCGGCGAGCGCGGCCTTCGCGGCAGCCGACCAGCATTGCCGACCTACGAGCGCGGAAGCCTCGGCCGGGCCATCATAGCCGGCGTTCGCCAGCGCCTTCATGGCGGCGCGGCGCGCGTCCTCGTTGTGCAGGCGCGACTGCAAGGCGGCGTCGACGACGAGCAGCAGCGGGTGGCCGCTGTCGAGCGCGGCGGCGTGCAACCCGTCCGTGTCCGCGTCGACATTGCGCCTGATGGCGTCTACCACGTCGGCGAATTCATACCAGTTGGGCGTGTAGGCCGACAGAGCCCGGGCGCGCGCGACCAGTTCGACGCCCTGCTCCCATTCGCCGGCGCCGAGGGCCAGTTTTGCCCCGACGTCGAGCAGCGTCGCGGGATTATTGGGGTAGTCGCGTACGGCGGCGAGCGCGACGCGCTTGAATATCTCGATTTCCCCCTGGCACAGCGCGGTCGAATAGCGCGCGGCGCGCGGCAGCGCGCCGCGTTCGCTGCGACGGTATGATTCGGAGGCGAGGGCGGCCGCCTCCGTCAGAACCTCGGCACGCGGGCGCGGATCGTAGGCCAGCCGCGCGCCGTCGAGCAGCAGGATCGCACGCATGGCCTGCACATTGGCGTCGGCGTTGGTCGCCATGCGGTCTGCGCAATCGCGCGCGGACACGTAGTCTTCGCGCCGAAAGGTCGACCAGAACTGGATGGCGCGCAGGTGGCAACGATAAGCCTCGTCGCCATTGAAGGCGTCGGTTTCGACGTGCGTCATTTCAATATTTGCGACGACCCCGAAGGGCTGGCCGACGTCTGCAGCAGCGCGCGCCGCGATGTCGCGCTCCATAGCCAGCATCTCGCTCGCCTTGAGGTGCGCCTCATAGCGCCTGCTCCACCGCAAGGCGGCTGTCTCGGCATCCACAAGCTGCGGCGTGACGACGACAGTATCGCCGGCAACCTGAACATCGGCGCGCAGCAGATAGTCGATCCGCGCCTTTTTCTTGCCCTGTGAGCCAGCATCGAGGTTTCGATCCAGCGGAAAAACCGTCAGCCACTCGAATTCGGACAGAACCGACACGAGTTCCGCGCGCAGGCCGACGCCAATATAGGACTGTCCGTCGCGATCGGCGGAAAATGCAAAGGGCGCCACCGCAATCCGGGGCCCGGAACGGGCGGGCGGCGACGAAAACTCGCGCCAGCCCCAAAACCCGATCGCAAGACCGGCGACGGCCAGTGCGACCAGCGCGAGCCGGCGCGATCTCGGCGCGCGCGGGGACGGCGGCGCTTCCGATGGCATGGGCGCCGGCGACGCGGCGGGGCCGGCCAGTTCGAATCGCGGCCGGTAGCCGCCCTTGTCGATGGTTATTCGCACCGGATCGTGCGCGCCGGCGGTCGCGAAATAGAGTTCCAGCGACTTGCGCAGGCGTCCGACCTCGACGCGGACGATGGCGTCCTGCTGGGCGTCGAAGTCCGCAGGCCGGTCGAAGACTTCCGTGGCGATCGCATAGGCCTTGAGCCTGTCGCCGCGGCCTTCGACTTCCTCGGTTACCAGATAGCGCAGCAGATCGCGCTGCCGGTCGCTCGAACCGGCAAGCCCATTCGCCACGACGCGGTCCAGCGCTGCGAGGGCGCGCTCCCGAAACGCGGGCGTCGACGCCCCGGTCATGTCGCCACGCTCCACGACGCCAGCATTTCCCCCTGCCGTGCGACCGCTTCCTACGGCCGCGCCTGTGTTAACACGCGGTACGTACCTGCGCCACGCAGCGGAAGGCGGCATGGTCCCCGCGTTTGAGACGCCGGGCCTCCGCCCGGCCCCATTTGGAGCCAAATCAATGACCCAGCCGGACGGCCTCCCCGCGGCTCCAGATCCGGTCGACGCCGCACGGGAGATCGCCGTCGTCGCGGCAAGCCTTTGCGATCTCGCGCAGCGGGCGGGCCTCGAAATCGTCGCGCGACTGCTCAACCTCGTCCGCATCGAGGCCGAGATCAAGCTCAGCGAAATCAAGTTCAGGCCGCCAGCCGAAACCGCCCCCCACCAAGAGGGTTGAGGCGGCGAACCTGAGCGCCCGGCGGGGTTGGGGGGCGCACCCCGGCCCCGCCGGTGCGTGTGATCTGGACTTCGGCGCCGCAACATGCGGCGGACCCGGAGTGGCGCCCACATACTGCACTTTGGTCGAGCCTGACGCATAAACAGGCAATTCGCCCAGAGGTCGGGCGGTTTTTCGCCATTTTTCCCTTGCCGAACAGGCCGGAGCAGCGCGACACTACCGCATCGCAACATGATTAGAGTCCTTTAGAAACAGGGGGCTGCGATGAAAACGGGACAACGGGTTCGTCTTCGGGCGGCATCGCCAATCGCCAGGCGCGACGCCAATGCGCGCGATGCGGTCGGCACTGTGATCTGCGCCTACAAGGTGCGGGCGCGGATCGGCTCCCCCGAGCGGGTGGACGTCAAATTCGCCTCCAACACCGTGATGTGGGGCGTAGCCGCCAACGAATTCGAGCCGATCGAGGATTCGAGCCAAGTCGCCTGACCAAACCATCCACAGGGCAGGCAGATTTGAGGTTTCGCGCCCCTTGGCCATGCTCTAGAGAAAGCGGCGACCCAACAGACGGACGCCGCCGATGATCGACTTTCCCGCGCCCTCCCCCGCGACCCTCGAGAAGCAGCTTTTCGCGCAGGAAACTGCGAAAATGCTGCTCGAAGTGAAGGCGGTTCTGTTCAACCCGGACAAGCCCTTCATCTTCACGTCCGGCTGGGCAAGCCCTGTCTACACCGACATGCGCAAGATCATTTCCTATCCGCGCCTGCGCAAGCGCATCCTCGATTTTGCCGTGACAATGATCGAGCGCGACATCGGCTACGAGGCGCTCGACGTGATCGCAGGCGGCGAGACGGCGGGCATTCCCTATGCGGCTTGGATCGCCGACCGGCTCGCGCTGCCGATGCAATATATCCGCAAGAAGCCGAAGGGCTTCGGCCGCAACGCGCAGATCGAGGGCGACCTTCACGACAACGGCCGCGCGCTGCTGGTCGAGGATCTGGCGACCGACGGTCGCTCGAAGGTCAATTTCTGCAATGCGCTGCGCGAGGCCGGCCAGCAGTGCGACCACGCCTTCGTCTTCTTCTTCTACGACATCTTCCCGAGCGCGCGCGAAGACCTCGCCAAGCTCGGCATCAAGCTGCACGCGCTGTGCACCTGGTGGGACGTGCTGGAAGTCGCGCGCGCCGGAAATTATCTCGAGCCGGCCAAGCTCGCCGAGGTCGAGAAATTCCTGCACCATCCCGCCGAATGGTCAGCGGCGCACGGCGGAATTTCCGAGTTCAAGGCTGCGGGCTAGGCGCCCAAGGCAAATCGCAGGTCGGCTTCGCCGTCTGACCTCAGGAAGGGCGAGGTGAGCCGCACGCGCTGGCCAAGATAGGCGTCGATCTGCCCAAGCGTCGCCGCGCGCATGTCATGGCCGGCAACCTGTTCACCGCGCCAGTCGCGCGTCCAGCGCCGCGCTTCGGCCGCGCCGAGAAGGGGCGCAAAGCCCACGGCCTCCATGCGGAAGGCATGCGTATCGCCAGCGAAGGACCAGGCCCGGGCAAGGCCATCGCCAGCGCAGGCCGCTCGTTCCGCCAGCAGCAGCACGCCATAGAGCGAATCCAGCACATGCATCGGCGCGGCATTGCCGAAGCGTTCGAGCTTCGCGCCGCGTTCGGCGGCGAAATCGCCGCCGCCGATCGGGTCGGGGCAATGCAGCGAGACGATGTGCGCATCCGAATTCGACGTCAGGTCCAGCCAGTCGAGCGAGACATAGGCGGCTTCCGACGAGACGAAGACCGCGGCGTGCACCGAAGGCGCGTTAAACGCCGCTTCGAGCACGTCCGGGCCGCCGGTCTTCCTGAGACGTTCGGCGGCCTGCGCAGATACTGCGCCGCCGTCGCGCGGCGGGCGGCTCGCGAGATGGATGACGATGTCGGGATCGGCCGCGCGCAGCGCGCCGTCGAGCATGGCGGGGTCGCAGACGTCGCCGCGCACGTCGCAGAGGTTTTCGCCGGCGCGCGCGAGATCGTAGAGCGACGGGGCGGTTGCGGGCGCAAGCCCGTAACCCGTCACTCGGGCGCACAGGCGTTCCAGCATGAGCGACAGCCAGGCGCCCTTGAAGCCCGT
>CAMFKC010000057.1 GCA_945956975.1 uncultured Methylocystaceae bacterium
CGGAAAAGGCGCGGCAGGCTGGCGTCATCTATAGCCTCGCCTATGGCGATCAGCCGGCGCTCGCCTGCGATCTCGTGGACTGGGCGCGCGCCTGCGGCTTTCCCGTCGTCGCCGCCGGACGGGGCCACAAATGGCTTCCGCACTACCGCGAATCGACGCCGGAGACGGTGTGGGACCATTGGGGCCTCACCGCTGAACAGGCGGCGCGGGGCGGCCTCAATCCGAAAATGTTCAACGCCTTTCTCGACGGCTCCAAGCCGGCCATCGAATCCGCGGCCATCGCCAACGCCACCGGGCTGCAGGCTCCGGCAGACGGGCTCGCATTTCCGCCCGGTTCAGTCGACGACATTCCGACCCTCATGCGTCCGCGCAGCGAAGGCGGCATTCTCGAATCCAAGGGCCAGGTGGAAGTCGTCTCCTGCATCCGCGCCGACGGATCGCCGATTCCCTACGACATCCGCAAGGGCGTCTGGGTCTGTTTCGAGGGCGACAGCGATTACGTCCGCAACTGCTTCGAGGAATACAAGGTCGTGACCGATCCGAGCGGCCGCTACATGAGTTCTTACAAGAAGTGGCATCTGATCGGCCTGGAACTCGGCATATCCATCGCATCGATTGCCCTGCGCGGCGAACCCACGGGCGTGGCGACCTGCTTCAACGCCGATGTCGCGGCCATGGCGAAGAAGAATCTGCAGCCGGGCGAAATGCTGGATGGCGAAGGAGGCTACGCCGTCTCCGGCAAGCTCGCGCCGGCGCGGACCTCGCTCGCCAACGGCTACCTGCCGCTCGGCCTGGCCCACAATGTCCGCCTCAAGCGCCCCGTGGCCAAGGGCGCCTGCGTGACGTGGGACGATGTCGAGATCGACGTCACGTCCCCCGCAGTCAAGCTGCGGCGCGAACAGGAACAGATGTTTGCCGGCGCCACGATCTGAGAGGGCACATATGCAGATCGACCGGCTCGACCATTTCGTCCTCACCGTCGCCGATCTCGAAGCCACGTGCCGCTTCTACGAACGAGCTTGCGGCATGACGGTGGAGACGTTCGGCGCCGGACGCCTCGCGCTTCGCTTTGGGCAGCAGAAGATCAATCTGCACAAGGCCGGCGCCGAATTCGAGCCGAAGGCGCGTCAGCCGATGCGCGGCTCCGGCGACTTCTGCCTGATTACGAATACGCCGCTCACGGAGGTCGAGGCGCACCTGACAGCGCAGGGCATTGCGATCGAGGAAGGTCCGGTTGTGCGCACCGGCGCCGTCGGACCCATTCTCTCGGTCTATATCCGCGACCCCGACGGCAATCTGGTCGAGATATCAAATTACATCGACGGCTGACGTCGTCGGGCATCGCAAAACACGACGCCCGGCCTGTCGAATGAAAGCTTTTCCGGTCTCGCGCTTCGCCTGAAATAGCAGGGAATAACGAGACAAGGCTCGCAAGAGAGTCACGCCGCCGGAAGGCGGCATGGGAGGCATTCATGCAGGAAGCAGCCGTCGTTTCAGCGGGCGTTGGTTCTCGCAAACCGTTTTATCGTCACCTGTATGTTCAGGTGCTGAGCGCGATCGCGCTCGGCATTCTTTTCGGCTATTTCTCGCCGCAGCTCGGCGAAGCCATGAAGCCGCTCGGCGACATCTTCATCAAGGCGGTGAAGATGATCATCGCGCCCGTGATCTTCTGCACGATCGTGCATGGCATATCCAGCGCCGGCGATATCAAGCGCGTCGGCAGGATCGGCGTGAAGGCGCTCATCTACTTCGAGATCATGACCACCATCGCCCTGGTGATGGGCCTCGTCGCCATGAATCTGACGCAGCCAGGCGCGGGCATGAACGTCAATGTCGCGACCCTCGACGCCAAGAGCATCAATGCGCAGGTCTCAAACGCGTCGGGCCAAATGACCTTCACGTCGTACTTCCTGCATATCGTTCCCAACACCTTCATCGGCGCCTTTGCCCAAGGCGACATGCTGCAGGTCTTGTTCATCTCGTTGCTGTTCGCTTTCGGCCTGAACCTGCTCGGCGAGCGTGGGCAGCCGCTGTCCGCCATGATCGACCTCGTGGCGGCGAGCCTGTTCAAGGTCGTCGATATCATCATGAGGGCCGCCCCGATCGGCGCCTTCGGCGCCATGGCGTTCACCGTCGGCAAATACGGCGTCGCCTCGCTCGTGCCGATGCTGAAGATGCTCGGCGTCTTCTATCTCACCTGCGCCCTGTTCGTCTTTGTGGTTCTAGGGACGGCTGCCTGGCTGGCAGGCTTCAGCATCTTCAAGTTCGTTCGGTACATCGGCGATGAAATTCTGGTCGTGCTGTCGACGTCTTCCTCGGAAGCAGCCCTCCCGCGCCTGATGGCCAAGCTGAAGACCGCCGGGTGTCCTGAGTCGATCGTCGGCCTTGTCGTCCCGGCGGGCTATTCCTTCAACCTCGACGGCACCTGCATAAATCTCACGACGATGGCGATCTTCCTCGCGCAGGCCACGAACACGCCGCTCGGGCTCGAAGGACAATTGGTCCTGCTGGGCGTTCTGCTCTTCACATCGAAAGGCGCGGCGAGCGTGACGGGCGGGTCCTTCGTCGTCCTGGCGGCGACGCTCGCCTCCCTGAACTCCATCCCGGTCGCGAGCATGGCGCTCATCCTCGGCGTCTATCGCTTCATTTCCGAGGGCGGCGCCATCGTCAACGCGATCGGAAATGGCGTGGCGACGATAGTCGTGGCGAAGTGGAACGGAGAACTCGACGAGGAGCGTCTGAGAGCGGCGTTGGAGACGCGCAACGCCGCCAATGGATGACGTCCGCTTTCGGTCGAACCCTTCCGTGAATAACCAAGTCTGAAGCAGCCATTGCAACGGCGAGAACGTCTGCTTTCTGTACTTCGTTGGAAAATGTCGGAGCCCGCAGCAGTCCAGCTTGCTGCGGGCTCGCGTACGCTATTCAGCGGCCTGTGGCAGGTCCAGCCGCGCGCGCGGGATCTCGCCCGTGACCACGGAAACGCGCTCGCCCCAGCGCTCTTCGGGATAGTAGTCCCAGATTGCGTGATGCTGCGTCGCCCAATTGTCCCAGATGACCAAAGCATTGTCCGACCAGTGAATGCGGGCGTGGAGCGCGAGCTGGCTTTCGACGTGCCGGTTCAGCAGGTCCAGGATCGCATCGCTCTCCTTGCGCGTCAGCTGCACGATATGGGACGTGAAGGACGCGTTGACGTAGAGGTACTTGCGACCCGTGCGCGGATGCGTGGCAATCACGGGATGCTCGGTCTGCGGATACGTCTTGCCGGGATTTGGCTGCGCTCCGTAACCCGCCGTCCAGGCCAATGAACCATCGTGGACGGCGGTCAGGCCGTCGAGCAGCGACTTCAGCGGATCTGACAGGAATTCGTACGCCAGATACATGTTGGCGAATGACGTGTCGCCGCCAACTGGCGGTGTCTTCGTCACGCGCAACAGGGAATAGGCGATCGGCGAGGGATCGCAGGAGACGTCGGTATGCCAGCCGTCGCCCGCCGTAAAGCGGGAGTCTCTGCCGGTCTTCCACGACAGCACCTCCGGATCGAATTCGCCGGCGCCCTTGAAGCGAGACGCGCCGAGTTCGTGCTTGTGGAGCGTTGTCCCGAAACGCAAGGCCAGTTTCTTGTGCGCCTCCTTGGAAATGTTCTGGTCGCGGAAAATCACCGCTAGGTTTTCGTCGAGCGCGCGGCGCACTTCGGCGAATTGCGCATCGCTGAGGTCTTTCGACAGATCGACGCCGGAGATCTCGGCGCCGATCGTCGGCGCAAGTTGCTTCACCGCGATCGTCTCGTAGGGTTTGCGCGTCTCGGTGTTCCAGGCCTCGATCGCGACCTTGTCGTTGAAGTCTCTGTAGAAGCTCATCGGTTCTCTCTCTTTCCGGTTTCAGATCACATATTCGGGCTGGACTTTGTCGCGCTGCAGAAGCTGCGCGAGGATGCGTTCCTCGAGCAGCGCGAGGTCGACGGAGCCGCGGCGGCGGGGTCGCGGCAGCGGCACGGCCATATCGAGCGCTATGCGGCCGTCCTCGATCATCACGACGCGGTCGGCCAGCGCGAGCGCTTCCGACACGTCGTGTGTGACGAGCACGGCGGTGAAACCGCTCTCCTGCCAGACCTTCTCGATCAGCCCCTGCATCTCGATGCGGGTGAGCGCGTCGAGCGCGCCGAGCGGCTCATCAAGCGCCAGGAAGCGGGGCCGCGAGACGAGCGCGCGCGCGAGCGCCACGCGCTGCTTTTGCCCGCCGGAGAGGACCGACGGCCAATGCGCCGCGCGATCTTCGAGGCCGACCGCGGCAAGGGTCTCCAACGCGCGGCGCCGTGAGTCCGCCGTGCTTGTGACGCCGGACAGGCCAACCTCGACGTTGGCGAGAACGCTCGCCCAAGGCAGGAGGCGCGGCTCCTGAAACATGATCCGCGCTTCTGCCCGGGGTCCGTGAGCCGCCGCCTCTTCGCCCAGCCGATAGTCGCCCGACGTCGGGTGATCGAGACCCGCGAGAATGCGCAGCAAGGTGCTCTTGCCGCAGCCGCTGCGGCCGACAATGGCGAGGAACTGGCCCGCTGGCACATGCAAGTCGAGCGCGTGCAAGACCTGCAAGGCGCCGAAACGCCGCCCCAACTTGTGCGCGTGGATCGGAACGCCGCGCGACGGCTCCCGGAACAGACCGGAGAAATCGGGGATCGCGGCTTTCGCGGCATGTGGCTGGACAGCGTTCATGGCCGCGCTCCCTGCGCCTGGTAGGCCGGGTTCCATTGCAGGAAGCGGCGTTCCAGCAGTCGGGCGGCAGCGTCGGCGGCCTTGCCCAGCAGCGCGTAGATGATGATCGCGAGCACGACGATGTCGGTCTGCATGAACTCGCGCGCCTGCATCGCCATGTAGCCGAGGCCCGATTGCGCCGCGATGGTTTCCGCGACGATCAGCGTCAGCCACATCACGCCGAGCGCGAAGCGCAGGCCGACGAAGATCGACGGCAAGGCGCCTGGCAGGATCACCCGGCGGAACAGGTCGCCGCGCGTCATGCCGTAGCTGCTGCCCATCTCGATCAGTTGCGGGTCGACGTTGCGCACGCCGTGCAGCGTGTTGAGGTAGACGGGGAAGAACACGCCGAGCGCCACCAGGAACAGCTTTGCGCCCTCGTCGATTCCAAACCACAGGATGACGAGCGGAATGAGCGCCAGATGCGGAATGTTGCGCACCATCTGCAGTGTCGAATCCGTCAACGTTTCGGAGATGCGCGACAGGCCGTTGGCAAGCCCGAGCGCAAAACCGATCCCGCCGCCGATGGCGAAGCCCAGCGCCGCGCGCACGAAACTGACGCCAATATTGGCGGCCAGTTCGCCGGAAAGCGTCAGCTTCCAGAAGGCGCGGACAACGCCCGCCGGGCTCGGCAGCACGTTGACCGAAAGCCAGCCGAGCGAGGCCGTCGCTTGCCAGGCGGCAAGGATCAGCGCGGGCACAAGCCAGGCGGACAGGCGCCCCGGTCGGGCGGATTTCAGCCGGGAGAGCCAGACGGGCGTCGCGCGCGCGTCCGACTTGAGGATGAAGGCGTCAGCAATGTTCGTCATGGTTTGCCCTCAGCTTCCCGGCGTCCATTTCCAGACGATGTCCGCCACGCGAACCGGATGGGGGATGAGACCAAGCTTGGCGAAGCGGTCGGCGACGGTCTGCTGCGTCTTGATGACGTCTGCATCGACGGGCGCGGCCTGGTAAGTCGATCGCTGCACCGCGCGGCGCACGGCCTCGATGTCGACGCCTGTCGCGCTGGCGTAGGCCGTAGAAACCTCCTCACGATGAGCCTCGGCCCACTTGCCTTCGCTCGCGAAAACTTCGTTCAGCCGGGCGACGAGCGAGGGGTATTTCTGCACGAAGTCGGCGCCGACGATGAAGAAGGCGTTCGACTGGTGAACGTCCAGGTTCCAGGCGATGGCGCGCGCCTTGAACTTGAGTTCCGCCAGCGCGACATAGGGATCCCAGATGGACCACGCATCGACGGCGCCCTTCGAGAAGGCCGCCGTGGCGTCTGCGGGCGCGAGCGGAACCGGGGTGATATCCGTCCAGGCGACGCCGGCCTTTTCCAACGCGGCGACGAGCAAGTTGTGCGCGCTCGAGCCCTTCCCGAAAGCGACCTTCTTGCCCTTGAGATCGGCAACCGACTTCAGCGGCGAGTCCTGCGGCACGAGGATCGCCTGGGTGTTGCCGCGCGAGACGACGGCTGCGGCATAGCGGATCTTGGCGCCGCCCGATTGCGCGAAGATCGGCGGCGCATCGCCCACGTAGCCGAAATCGACGCTGCCGACGTTGATCGCCTCGAGCAGTGGCGGGCCGAATTGGAAATCGATCCACTTGATGTCGACGCCCAGCGGCTTGAAGGCTTCCTCGACGGAGCGCCGTTGCTTCACCGCCGGAAAATATCCACCCTTCTGCGTGCCGATGCGGATTTCGGAGGGCTTGTCCTGCGCGAAGGCGGGCAGTGTCGAGGCGCCGGCGAGCGTTGCCGCGCCAGCAAGAAGTTTGCGTCTGTCGATCATGGATCTTGTCCTTTTCAGCTTGGAGGGATCAGTTGAAATCAGTTGCGCGCAGGCCGCCGGCGATCAGGGCGCGCGCAGCCCGTTCGGCGTGCCGGGGGGACGCGAAGACGCGGCCCTCCAGATCGTCGAAAGCGCGTTCGGACGAGAAGAAGCGAAACGCGCGCCCATCGCTGGCGACGATGCCCGCGATACGCTCCTGGATCTCGATGACGACGGCGTCGGCGCGGCGCCCGGAGGCTCGCCGTTCTTGAAAGATGGACATGGGTTCTCGTTCGCCGCCTCGGCGACGCTCCTGATGATGGCGTTTTGTTTGGGCGACCTGCTCGTCAGCGACAGGCGCCGGTCGCCGCGGAGATGCAGCGGCGGACCTGGCGCCAGCGCGCCAGCGGCCGGCAAATGTGCATCGATTTCATGCGGCTTCCTTCGACAGCGTCGTCTTCAAAATTTATCAGTCTATCGTTTTGGTCAATAAAACAGGCCTGCTCTTTTTCCCGCGATTCAACGAACCGATTGCTCTTGAAGCGGCGGCCTGAAGTGAAAACGATCCGCTGTTGCGCGCCATTGGACTCGGCTGCCGCGTCGCGCTATGCCGCATCATGCTGACCATGAAGGGCAAATACGGCCTCAAGGCCATGGTGCACCTCGCGCGACTGGCGCCGCAGGAACTCGCGGCCGGGCTCGACATCGCCGCGCAGAATCAGATTCCGAAGAAATTTCTCGATGCGATTCTCGCGCAGTTGCGCGAGGGCGGCATGGTCGAGGCCCGCAAAGGCAAGGGCGGCGGATACCGTCTCGCCCGCGCGCCGGGCAAAATCTCCGTGGGCGATATCGTGCGCACGCTCGACGGGCCTCTCGCGCCGATCCTCTGCGCCAGCCGGCGCGCCTACAAGCGCTGCACCGATTGCCGAGACCCGCGGACCTGCGAAGTGCGGCTCGCCATGACGGAAGCGCGCGATGCGATCGCTGCGGTTCTGGACGCGAAATCCCTGGCCGACATGGCCGCCGCGGGCGCTGGGCAGAAGAAGCCGCCGCCCGGCAAGGCCGGCTGACGCGGGGCAATTCGACCGCGAGAAGGGAAAAAATTTTCCCGAACGGGATTCGTATAGAATGCCCTATCTATTAAATACATAGATTATCGACTTGAACGTCTAGCCGAGGCTGTGGACGATTGGGGCACGTTCAGGAGCCCATTCGCCATGTCCGATCTCTCCTCACTTCACGCGCCGGTCGCGTTCAAGACGGCGCGCCTGCGTTCTGCGTTCGATATCGCCGCGCTGGTCGCCGTCGTGCTCGTCGTCGCGCTCGCGGCGCATCTGGCGAGCGTAAGGCCGTATTCCAGCGCGCCGGGCCACGCGGGCGCCGCGCAGGAGGGGCGACGCTGATGGCGCGCGGCCTCGACGACATCGACCGTCGGATCCTGCGCGAATTGCAGAACGACGCGACGCTGTCGATTGCGGATCTTGCAGCGCGCATCAACCTGTCGCAGACCCCGTGCTGGAAACGTATCCAGAAGCTGGAGGCGGGCGGCGCGATCGAGCGGCGCGTCGCCATCGTCAATCCGGATGCGCTCGGTCTCGGTCTCACTGTTCTCGTGGCGATCGAAGCCGGAGCGCATTCCGACGACTGGCTGCGCCGCTTCACCGAAAAAGCCAGGGCGATGCCCGAGGTGCTCGATCTCTACCGCATGGCTGGCGAGACCGATTACGAATTGCGCGTCGTCGTCGCGGACATGCCGGCCTACGACGCGTTCTACAAGAAACTGATCGGCCTTGCGCCGCTGCGCAACGTCACCTCGCGCTTCGTGATGGAGCGCATCAAGTCGACGACCAATCTCCCGATCGTGCTCGATCGGGACCAGATCGCCGCCTGACCTCGGCCGTCGCCTTCATAGCGTCGCTGCGATC
The DNA here is from genome assembly GCA_945956975.1 of uncultured Methylocystaceae bacterium. GTDB lineage: Bacteria > Pseudomonadota > Alphaproteobacteria > Rhizobiales > Beijerinckiaceae > JAJXWB01. The sequence continues at coordinate 8,425 of CAMFKC010000057.1, forward strand.
ACACGCTGCCATATCCTTCGAGAGGACAAGTCATGACCACACGTTTCCGCCTTGCTTCGCTGCGCCGTGCAGCGCCGGTTTTCCTGGCGCTCGTCGCCGTCTCCAGCGGAGCCTTCGCGCAGCAGAAGCTGCTCAACGTCTCCTACGATCCCACGCGCGAGCTCTACAAGGCGATCAATCCGGCTTTTGCCGCCGACTGGAAGACGAAGACCGGCGAGACCGTCGAAATCCAGGCCTCGCACTCCGGTTCGGGCGCACAGGCGCGTGCGGTCATTGATGGGTTGCAGGCCGATGTCGTGACTCTCGCGCTCGCCGCCGACATCGACGCCATCGTGACGCGGTCGGGCAAGATTGCGCCGGACTGGCAGAAGCGGCTGCCGGACAATGCCTCCCCCTATACGTCGACGATCGTTCTGCTCGTGCGCAAGGGCAACCCGAAAGGCATCAGGGACTGGGACGACCTCGTGAAGCCCGGCGTCGCGGTCATCACGCCCAATCCGAAGACTTCGGGCGGCGCGCGCTGGAACTATCTGGCGGCCTGGAGCTATGCCGCCAAGAAATTCGGCGGCGATGAAGCCAAGGTGAAGGATTTCGTGAAGGCCATCTACAA
>CAMFKC010000058.1 GCA_945956975.1 uncultured Methylocystaceae bacterium
CTGCTGGGCGTCGCCCAGCCCTTCCAGATCCTCAAGATGGATCGTCGCCGCGGCAATATCGTCGTGTCGCGCCGCACCGTTCTGGAAGAGAGCCGCGCCGAGCAGCGCCACGAGATCGTCGCCAACCTCGAAGAAGGTCAGGTGATCGAAGGCGTCGTGAAGAACATCACGGACTACGGCGCGTTCGTGGATCTGGGCGGCATCGACGGCCTGCTGCATGTCACCGACATCGCCTGGCGTCGCGTCAACCACCCGACCGAAGTGCTGAACATCGGCCAGTCGGTCAAGGTGAAGGTCATCAAGATCAACCACGAGACGCACCGCATCTCGCTGGGCATGAAGCAGCTCCAGGAAGATCCCTGGCACGGCATCGAGGCGAAATATCCGCTGCAGGCCCGCCTGCACGGCCGCGTCACCAACATCACCGACTACGGCGCCTTCGTGGAGCTGGAGCCCGGCATCGAAGGTCTGGTGCACGTCTCGGAAATGTCCTGGACCAAGAAGAACGTCCACCCCGGCAAGATCGTCTCGACGAGCCAGGAAGTCGACGTTCAGGTCCTTGAGGTCGATCCGGTCAAGCGCCGCATCTCGCTGGGTCTCAAGCAGACCCTGCAGAACCCGTGGGAAGCCTTCGCCGAGAAGCACCCGATCGGTTCGGAAGTCGAGGGCGAGGTCAAGAACAAGACCGAGTTCGGTCTGTTCCTGGGTCTCGAAGGCGACGTGGACGGCATGGTCCACCTCTCCGACCTCGACTGGAACCGTCCCGGCGAGCAGGCCATCGAGGACTTCAAGAAGGGCGAGATGGTCAAGGCCAAGGTGCTTGACGTCGACGTCGAGAAGGAGCGCATCTCGCTCGGCATCAAGCAGCTCGCCAGCGATCCCTTCCAGTCCGCCAAGGGCGCGGAAGAGGGCGGCGACCTGCGCAAGGGCGGCGTCGTGACCTGCGAGATCGTCGAGGTCAAGGACGGCGGCCTGGAGGTCAAGATCGTCGGCACGGACCTGAACGCCTTCATCAAGCGTTCGGAACTCGCCCGCGACCGCGCCGACCAGCGCCCCGAGCGCTTCGCCGTCGGCGAAAAGGTCGACGCCCGCGTCACCCTGTTCGACCGCAAGGCCCGCAAGGTCGCCGTGTCGATCAAGGCGCTGGAAGTGGCCGAAGAGAAGGAAGCCATCGCCCAGTACGGCTCGGCCGACTCGGGCGCCTCGCTCGGCGACATTCTTGGCGCGGCCCTCAAGGCCCGCGAGAAGAAGGGCGACTGAGCCCCGCTTCCTCGGCTCGAGGAAACAAGACCCGCGCGGAGCGATCCGCGCGGGTTTTTCTTGTCCGGCGAGGCCCGCATTGCTTGTTCGCACGAGCCTGCGCGGATAGCCTTCGCGGGCTGCGGACAACACGAGGCCCTTGATCGAAATGTACCCGCCACCGCCCGAATATCTCGCCGAACGGCGCCTGCTGACGCGCAAACTGTCCTTCTGGCGCATCGCCAGCTTCGGCGCGCTGATCCTTGCCCTGGCGGTGGCCGGCTGGCGCATGGTCGGGGACGCATCGCATGCCGGGCCGCACATCGCGCGGCTCACGATCTCGGGCGTGATCACGGATGATCGCGATCTCCTGAAACTCGTGCGCGAGGTCGCCGCCTCTTCGGCGAGCGCCGCGATCCTGTCGATCGACAGCCCGGGCGGGACGACCACGGGCGCGGAGGCGCTGTATGAAGAATTGCGCCGGCTTGCCGAAAAGAAGCCCACGGTCGCGGTCGTCGACGGCGCGGCGGCCTCGGGCGCCTACATCGCAGCGCTCGCCGCCGATGGGATCGTGGCGCGGGGCAATTCGATCGTCGGCTCGATCGGCGTGCTGATGCAGATGCCGAACGCTGCGAAGCTCATGGAGACGGTCGGCGTGAAGATGGAGGAGATCAAGTCCTCCCCCCTGAAGGCGGCGCCCAATCCCTACGAGCCGGTGACGCCGGAGGCGCGCGCCGCGGTCGCTGCGATGATCGCGGACTCCTTCAATTGGTTCAAGGGCCTGGTGAAGGAGCGCCGCAAGCTTGACGATGCGGGGCTGGCGACCGTGTCCGACGGTCGCGTCTTCACCGGCCGGCAGGGGCTCGAACTGAAACTGGTCGACCGCATTGGCGGCGAGCGCGAAGCGATCGCGTGGCTGGAAACCGACAAGGGTGTGGCCAAGGGGCTTAAAGTCCGCGACTGGAAGAAGACGCGAAAGCTCGAAACCTATGGTGTTCTCGGGCGCCTCGCCGGAGCGGCGGGGTTCGAGCAAATCGCCTCCGTCCTGGAGCGCATGGACCAGATGGCGCAAGCTGCGCTTCTTGACGGTTTGGTTGCTATTTGGCAGGGTTCAGCATTGAATTGAAATCTCTTTCGGAAAAGCCGGCCATTTCTGAGACGTCGGCGGTACTACTATGGGGACCGCGGTGATCAAGTCGGAACTCGTTCAGCGCATCGCCAAGCGCAATCCGCAGCTGTTCCAGCGCGACGTCGAGAACATCGTCAACGCGATCCTCGACGAGATCACCAATGCGCTGGCGCGCGGGGATCGCGTGGAATTGCGTGGATTCGGCGCGTTTTCCGTCAAGCGCCGCGATGCGCGCGTCGGCCGCAATCCGCGCACCGGCGCGCCGGTGACCGTGGACGAAAAGTCCGTGCCCTTCTTCAAGACCGGCAAGGAAATGCGCGAGCGTCTCAACGACGGCGGCATGTGACGGCCCGTGTGACGTCCCGCCGCTTGCGCCCCGCCCGCGACCGCGCTCTATAGGCATTCATGCGCACGCTGTTCCGCCTCCTCGTCGTCCTTCCCGTGGCGATCATCATCGTCCTCTTCGCGGTCGCCAACCGGCATCTGGTGATGGTGTCGTTCGACCCGTTTCCCGGCAACGACATCCGCGGCCCGCAGTTGACCGCGCCCTTGTTCCTGCTGCTGTTTCTGACGGGCGCGCTGGGCGTGCTGGCGGGCGGCATGGTCGTCTGGTTCCGGCAGGGCCGCTACCGCAAGCAGGCGCGCGTCGCGAGCGCCGAGGCAGCCGAGGCGCGCGGCCAGGCCGACGACCTGCGCAACAAGGTGGATCGCATGGAGCGCACGGCGCTGGCCGCGCTGCCGCAGTCGGGCCGCACCGCCGCCTGACGTTTTCGTGACTTTCGGCGCTTGACCCGCGGCCCTTTTGGGCCGACTTCCCTAGCGCATGGCCAGAACGCCTCTCGTCAAGATCTGCGGCCTTACGACCGCCGCCACGCTCGCCCCTGCGCTGGACGCGGGCGCGGACATGGTCGGCTTCGTCTTCTTCGGGCCCAGTCCGCGCAACCTGTCGCTCTCCGACGCCGCGTCGCTGGCTGGCCTTGTCAGGGGCAGGGCGAAGAAGGTCGCGCTGACGGTCGACGCCGACGACGCCTTCATCGACGCCATCTCGCGTGCGCTCGATCCCGACATACTGCAGCTCCACGGCAGGGAGACGCCCGAGCGCGCCGCCGCGCTTTCGGCGCGCACAGGCAAGCAGATCATGAAGGCGATCGGCGTCTCCGCCGGCGCCGATCTGGCGGTCGTCCCGGATTTCGCCGCGGCCTGCGACTGGCTGCTGCTCGACGCCAAGCCGCCAAAGGACGCCACCCGCCCCGGCGGCAACGGCCAGGCCTTTGACTGGTCAATCCTTGACGGCTTTGCGCCGGCCAAGCCCTGGCTGCTGTCCGGCGGCCTGACGCCGGCCAATGTCGCCGACGCGCTGACCCGCACCGGCGCGCCGGGCGTGGACGTGTCCTCCGGCGTCGAGCGCGCGCCAGGCGTCAAGGACGAGGCGGCGATCCGGGCGTTCGTGAAAGCGGTTCGCGGCCTTCCTTCCGCGCCAGCAGCAAGGTAATAGAACCTCCTCGAGGCGCCCCCTTCTCCCGCGGCGCGGGAGAAGGTGTCATGCGGAGCATGACGGAAGAGGGCGGAGCCGCCGCCCAGATGCATGACGCAATCGCGGCGCCCTCACCCGTCCCCGCTTCGCGGGGCCACCCTCTCCCGCTTCGCAGGAGAGGGGAGTATCCGCAGGAGAAGTGGTTGAACCAGCAGACGCCCAATTCCTATCGCACAGGCCCGGATGATCACGGCCGCTTCGGCCTGTTTGGCGGCCGCTTCGTCGCCGAGACGCTGATGCCGTTGATCCTCGATCTCGAGGCGGCCTACGAGGCGGCCAAGGTCGACCCCGCCTTCCACGCCGAGATCGCGCATCTGCACACGCATTACGTGGGACGTCCGAGCCCGCTCTATTTCGCCGAGCGCATGACCGAGCATCTCGGCGGCGCGAAGATCTACTTTAAGCGCGACGAACTCAATCACACCGGCGCGCACAAGATCAACAACGTGCTGGGCCAGATCCTGCTCGCGCGACGCATGGGCAAAAAGCGCATCATCGCCGAGACGGGCGCCGGCCAGCACGGTGTCGCCACCGCCACCGCCTGCGCGAAATACGGGTTGGAATGCATCGTCTACATGGGCGCGGTCGACGTCGAGCGGCAGGCGCCCAACGTCTTCCGCATGAAGATGCTCGGCGCGAAAGTGGTGCCCGTGCAGTCCGGCGCGCGCACGCTGAAGGACGCGATGAACGAGGCGCTGCGCGACTGGGTCACCAACGTCCACGACACGTTCTACTGCATCGGCACGGCGGCTGGACCGCATCCCTATCCCGCCATGGTGCGCGACTTCCAGTCGATCATCGGCAAGGAAGCCAAGGAGCAGGTGATGGCCGCCGAAGGCCGGCTGCCGGATTCCATCATCGCCTGCATCGGCGGCGGCTCGAACGCCATCGGCCTGTTCCATCCCTTCCTCGACGACAAGTCGGTCGCCATCTACGGCGTGGAGGCGGCTGGCCACGGCTTGGCGGTCGAGAATGGCCATGCGGCCTCGTTGGCGGGTGGCAAGCCCGGCGTCCTGCACGGCAACCGCACCTATCTCCTGATGGACGACGATGGCCAGATTCTCGAAGGCCATTCGATCTCGGCGGGCCTCGACTATCCCGGCATCGGCCCGGAGCACGCCTGGCTGCGCGACGTCGGCCGCGTGACCTACCTCTCGGCGACCGACAAGGAAGCGCTCGACGCCTTCCAGCTCTGCTCCAAGCTCGAGGGCATCATTCCCGCGCTCGAACCCGCGCACGCGCTCGCCAAGGTCATGGAGCTCGCGCCGAAGCTGCCGCGCGACCACGTGATGGTGATGAACATGTGCGGCCGCGGCGACAAGGACATCTTTGCCGTCGCCGAACATCTGGGCGGGATGTGAGCGCTCACGCGCGAATGATCGTCTCGCTGTAGCGCAGGACCTGCGGGTCGCTGGTCACGAGCCGCATCGGCTCGGTCAGCGCCTGCGCGATCAGCAGCCGGTCGAACGGATCGCTGTGGTGCATCGGCAATGTCTCGACGAACGCGGCGTGGTTCGCTGTGATCTGCAAAAAGTGGTAGCCGAGATATTCGAAACTTTCGATGGCCTTTTGCGCTCCGAAGGGCGGCGCTCCGCTACGTTTGCCGAGCGGATACTTGATGGCGATTTCCCAGATGCTGCACGTCGAGACGAAAACCTCGTTCGCGGGATCAGCGATTAAATCTTCGACGCTTGTCGACAGAAGCTTTTCGTTCGTGACCGACCAGATCGCAATATGCGTGTCGAGCAGCAACCTCACGGATCGACGCCGAACAGTTTTGCAATCTCAGCGTCGGAATCGTTGAACTCCTCGAGCGTGAAGTCGGAGAATTTTCCTTTAAGAAATCCAAGGGGCCGTCGAGCCTTGGGGCCTGAATCAACCGGCACCAGCTTCGCGACAGGGCGCCCGTTACGCGCGATCACAATTTCGGCTTCCGCGCCGCTTTCCACCTGCTGCACCAGCTTCGACAGCTGCGTCTTCGCATCCAGCATGTTCACGATCGGCATATCGAAATAACCTTGGCTAAGCCTGACTAAGTTAGGCCAATGCCTCACCTTTCGCAAGCCGCTGCGATTTCACAGCCCGGGGTTCCGTGCTAATCGACGCCGCCATGAGCACCCGTATCGACCGCCGCTTCGCGGCCCTCGCCGCCGACAATCGCGCCGCGCTCGTCACCTTCCTGATGGCGGGCGATCCTGATCCGCAGGCTTCGCTGGACATCATCCGCGCGCTGCCCAGGGCCGGCGCCGACGTGATCGAGATCGGCATGCCCTTCACCGATCCCATGGCGGACGGCCCCTCGATCCAGGCGGCCGGCCTGCGCGCGTTGAAGGCGGGCATGACGCTGAAGAAGACGCTCGCGCTCGTGACCGAATTCCGCAAGGGCGACAACGACACGCCGATCGTGCTGATGGGCTACTACAACCCGATCTACGTGATGGGCGTGGACAGGTTTCTGGCCGCGGCGAAGGAAGCCGGCGTCGATGGCCTCATCGTCGTCGACCTCCCGCCGGAGGAAGACGATGAACTCTGCTTGCCTGCGCTCAAGAGCGGCCTCAATTTCATCCGCCTTGCGACGCCGACGACCGACGACAAGCGCCTGCCCAGCGTGCTGAACAATACGTCGGGTTTCGTCTATTACGTGTCGCTGACCGGCATCACCGGCGCGGCCATCGCCGATTACGGCAAGGTCGGCGATGCGGTCGCGCGCATCAAGGGCCACACGAAACTGCCGGTCGCGGTCGGCTTCGGCGTCAAGACGGCGGAAAACGCCCGCCAGATCGCGGCGCAGGCCGATGGCGTCGTCGTCGGCACGGCGCTGGTCGACGCCCTGAAAAAGTCGCTCGACTCCAACAACAATGCCACTGCAGGCACGGTCGAGGCCGTCGCCTCGCTCGTGCGCGAACTCGCGGGCGGCGTCAGCGCCGGCCGCAAGGTCGCGGCGGAGTAAAAATCCCTCACCCTGAGGAGCGATCCGAAGGATCGCGTCTCGAAGGGTGAGGCGGCCCATGCTTCGAGACGCCGCTTTCAGCGGCTCCTCAGCATGAGGTTCGTGTATGAGGGAAACGGCAGCATGAACTGGATATCCAACGTCGTCCCGCCAAAGATCCGGTCGATGCTCAAGCGCGACACGCCGGAGAATCTCTGGACCAAGTGCCCGGAGAGCGGCGAACTCGTCTTCAACAAGGATCTCGAAGCCAATCTCTGGGTCGTGCCGGGCTCGGGCTACCACATGCGCATGCCCGCCGACGCGCGGCTGAAGAGCCTGTTCGACGACGGCGCCTATGATCGCCTGCCGACGCCGGACGTGCCGCTCGACCCGCTGAAGTTCCGCGACGTGAAGCGCTACACCGACCGCCTCAAGGAAAACCGCGCCAAGACCGGCCAGCAGGACGCCGTGCGCCTCGCCGCCGGCAAGCTCGAAGGCCAGGACATCGTCGCCGCGATTCAAGATTTCGAATTCCTCGGCGGCTCGCTCGGCATGGCCGCGGGCGAGGCGATCATCGCGGGCATGATGGCCGCGGTCGAGCGCCGCACGCCCTTCGTCATCTTCACCGCCTCCGGCGGCGCGCGCATGCAGGAGGGCATGTTCTCGCTGATGCAGATGCCGCGCACGACGGTCGCCGTGCAGCGCCTCCGTACAGCAAAGCTGCCCTACATCGTCGTGCTGACCAATCCGACGACCGGCGGCGTGACCGCCTCCTACGCCATGCTGGGCGACATCCACATAGCCGAGCCCGGCGCCGTCATCGGCTTCGCCGGCGCGCGCGTGATCGAGCAGACGATCCGCGAAAAGCTGCCCGAGGGATTCCAGCGCGCCGAATATCTGCGCGACCACGGCATGGTCGACATGGTCGTGCCGCGCGGCGAGATGCGTGCGACTTTGGCGCAGCTCTGCAGGCTGATGACGAAGCAGCCTGCGCGGCAGGAGCCGGATGCGGCCTAGCCGGTTCGACAATGAAGCCCTCATGCTGAGGAGCCGCTGAAAGCGGCGTCTCGAAGCACGAGGGCGTCTCCAGTGGCCGTCCTTCGAGACGCGCCTTCGGCGCTCCTCAGGACGAGGATTCCTGATGACGCAATCCCCCCTCGACGCCATCCTCGCGCGCTTGCTCGACCTGCACCCGCGCAAGATCGACCTTTCGCTCGGTCGCACGCAGCGGCTGCTGGCGGCGCTCGGCGATCCACATAAGCGGTTGCCGAAGACGATCCATGTCGCCGGCACCAACGGCAAGGGCTCGACCGTCGCCCTGCTGCGCGCGATCCTCGAGGCCGCAGGCCAGCGCGTGCATGTCTACACCTCGCCACATCTGCTGCGCTTCAACGAGCGCATTCGTCTCGCCGGCAAACTCGTCGACGACGCCACGCTGATCGCGACGCTCGAAAAGTGCGAGCGCGCGAACGCCGGCGAGTCCATCACCTTCTTCGAGATCGGCACGGCTGCGGCCTTCGATCTCTTCGCCGAAACACCCGCGGACTGGCTGCTACTCGAAGTCGGTCTCGGCGGCCGCTTCGACGCCACCAACGTGATCGACCATCCAGCGGCAAGCGTCGTCACGCCGGTATCCATCGATCACGCGGAATTCCTCGGCGACACCGTCGACCGGATCGCCTTCGAAAAGGGCGGCATCTTCAAGCGAGGGGCGCAGGGCGTCATCGGCTACCAGTCGGACGAAGGCTTGCGCGTTCTCGAAGGCTGCGCGCGCCGCGCCGGCGCCCCCACCATCGTCGCCGGGCGCGACTACGACGTGCGCGAAGAAAACGGACGCCTGATCTTCGAGGACGACCGCGGCCTGCTCGATCTGCCGCCGCCGCGCCTTGCCGGGCGTCACCAGCATCAGAACGCCGCCACCGCCATCGCGACGCTGCGCGCCATCGCGCCGGAAATATCCAACAGCGCGATCGACGCTGGACTGAAGACAGTCGACTGGCCGGCGCGCCTGCAGCGTATCTCGCGCGGAAAACTGGTCGCTCTGGCGCCGCCCGGCGCGGAAATCTGGATCGACGGCGGGCACAACGAAGACGGCGCCCGCGTCGCGGCGGAGGCGATGGGCGAGCGCGCGGCGCGCTCGGATGCGCCGCTCGTGCTCGTCTGCGGCCTTCTGGCGACCAAGGACGCGCG
>CAMFKC010000059.1 GCA_945956975.1 uncultured Methylocystaceae bacterium
CGAGATTCATGAGCGTCTCGTGGGCTCGGAGATGTGTATAAGAGACAGGACTTCGAGCGGGTGGGAAAAGTAGGGATCGCCGGAGGCGCGCGTCTGCGCGCCATGCGCCTTCATCGCGTAGACATAGGCGCGGTTCAGCAGGTCCTCGTCCGCATTCGGATTGTATTTCCGAACGCGTTCGACGAGTTCGTACTGCCGCATCATGTCCTGAGAACCCCGCTCATCGCCGCCCGCGCCGCAATATCGGCCCCGGGCGGAGTCATGACAAGCGCGGCGTTCGAGACCCGGCGATCAGTCGCCGTCGTCGTCGCTGGCCGCCGGCGGAACGAGGCCCTCGAGGCCGCGCAGCAGGTCTTCTTCGGTCATGCGGTCGAACTGCACTTCGCCGCTCGTGTCGGCGGCGGCCTCAGCGGTCATCAGCGCAGGCACGACTTCGGCCTCGGGCTCGTCGACCTCGACGTGTTTCTGCAGCGAATGGATGAAGTCTTCTTCCAGATCGGCGGGCGTCAGCGTGCCGTCAGCGATCTCGCGCAAGGCGACGACCGGATTCTTGTCGTTGTCACGGTCGATCGTGATCGGCTGGCCCGACGAGATCATGCGCGCGCGATGCGCGGCAAGGAGAACAAGGTCGAATCTGTTGTCGACCTTTTCGATGCAATCTTCGACCGTGACGCGCGCCATGCCGGGACGTCTCCTGAAAAAGCTGAATTCGGAAGGAGCGGTTCCATACACCCTGCCGCGGCCAGCCGCAAGTTGCGAGGCAGACCCTCCCTTCGACTAAACCTCTTTAAGATTCAAGGACGACCGGAAAGAAGCCTGAATTCGCGCAAATTTGAAACACAAAATTGTCTTATATTTCAACAAGAAACATGCCGACGGTGCGTCAATTCGCTTGACGGGGCCGCCTGGAACCATGATTTTCGTGGCAGCGGAGACCGGCGCAATTTCAGCCGCCTCCCGGGCAGAGCGCTTTCCGGGTTTCCCCACATTATCCGGATTGCGATGACTTCATTTGACGGCTGCGCTTGCGCCATGCGTTGTCGACATAACCGGCAGGACCGATATGGCCGAACAGGAACGTATTGCTCTATTCATTGATGGAGCCAACCTCTACGCGACCGCCAAGGCTCTCAATTTCGATATCGATTACAAGAGGCTGCTGCGGGAATTCCAATCGAAGGGGCGGCTTGTTCGCGCCTTCTACTACACGGCGCTGGTCGAGGATCAGGAGTATTCCGCGATCCGCCCGTTGATCGACTGGCTCGACTACAACGGCTACAGCGTTGTCACCAAGCCGACGAAGGAATTCGTCGACTCGACCGGACGCCGCAAGGTCAAGGGCAACATGGACATCGAGCTCGCGGTCGATGCGATGGAAATGTCCGAGCATCTCGACCATATCGTCCTGTTCTCGGGCGACGGCGATTTCCGGTCGCTCGTGGAAGCGATCCAGCGCAAGGGCGTTCGCGTTTCCGTCGTCTCGACCATCACGACGCAGCCGCCGATGGTGGCCGATGAGTTGCGCCGCCAGGCCGACGAATTCGTCGACATCGTCCAGCTCGTCTCCAAGATCGGGCGCGATCCCGGCGAGCGGATGGAGCGCATGCAGCGCTACCAGGACCGCCGGCCGACGGCGGCGGCGGGCGGCGGCGGCTTCGACGACCAAAACGCCTGATTTGCTGCCGGAGGCGTTTTCACCACAGGCCTGCCCGCCGCGCGACTGCCCGCGCTGCGCGCGGCTCGTCGCCTATCGGCATGAGGCCCGCGCCCGGGCGCCCGAGTGGTTCAATGCGCCCGTGCCGCCATTCGGCGGCCCGCACGCGCGCCTGTTGATCGTAGGCCTCGCCCCGGGACTGCAGGGCGCCAACCGCACGGGCCGTCCCTTCACCGGCGACTATGCCGGAGACCTTCTCTACGCCACGCTCGATGAATTTGGCCTTGCACGAGGCGTCTACGCGGCGCGGCCGGACGACGGGCTGACCCTCGTCGACGCCGCCATCGTCAACGCCGTGCGCTGCGTCCCGCCACAGAACAAGCCGCTCCCGGCCGAAATGGCGGAATGCCGGCCCTTCCTCGCCGCAGCATTCGCCGAAATGCCGAAGCTGCGCGTCGTCGTCGCGCTCGGACGGGTCGCCCATGAAAGCGTCGTGCGCACGATCGGCGGCAAACTGTCGGCCCATCCCTTTGCGCATGCGGCAGAATTCAAGCTGGACGGGCCGAACGGGCCGGTCACGCTGCTCGATAGCTACCATTGCTCCCGCTACAACACGAACACGCGGGTTCTGACACCGGACATGTTCCGCGCCGTCTTCGCCCGCGCCCGCGCGATTCTCGACGCCGCCCGGTAAAGCACCGTTAAGCGCGCTCTGTTTTGCTCGGGCGGCCGATGCAGCATCTTCTCTCCATACAGGCGCTCCGCGCGCTCGCCGCGATCATGGTCGTGTTTCATCACGCCCAGAACGACGCCGGCCGCACCGCCGCCGACCTCGGCGTCCCCTTCGAACGGTTTTTCGCGCTGCCCTGGGCCGCCGGCGTCGATCTGTTCTTCGTCGTGTCGGGCTTCGTCATGGTCTTCTCGTCCGAGAAGATGTTCGCCGCAGCAGGCGGCGCCGGCCAGTTCATCACCCGCCGCATCGCGCGCATCGTGCCGCTCTACTGGCTGGCGACCGCGCTCTTCCTCGCAGCCGCGCTCCGCGGCGCCGCCGCCGGCAAGCAGATCGCGCCCTCGTTCGGCGAAATCGCCTCCTCTTTCGCCTTCCTCCCCTGGCCACGCGCGATGGACGGCGCGCCCCGCCCCGTCCATTCGCTCGGCTGGACGCTCGAATACGAGATGTTCTTCTATCTCGTGTTCGCCTGCTTCCTCTGGCTTCCCCGAACGCGCGCCGTCGCCGGGGTCGCAGTGTCCCTCTGCTGCATAGTTCTCGCGCATGTAGCGTTCCAGCCGCAGAACGTCGCCCTGGCTTATTGGAGCGACCCTATCGTTCTGGAATTCGCGCTCGGCATGGGCGTTGCGCTCGCGCATCGTAGCGGGCTGCGTCTGCCCGGCGCCGCGTCGCTCGCGCTTTGCGCCGCAGGACTGATGGTGCTCGGATTCGACCCCATGCATTCCGCCTTCGAGGGCTTCGACGCGCTCGATCCCAACGGCTTCCTCAGGCTTGCGTCGTGGGGAGCGCCGATGGCTGCGATCTTCGCCGCGGTCGTGCTGCGCGAACAGCCAGCAAAAACCGGCCCGGCGCTGCGCGCCATGGCCGCTCTCGGCGACGCCTCCTACGCGCTCTACCTGTTCCATCCGCTGGCCGTCATCGCGCTGCGAAAGCTCTGGATCGCGGCTCATCTGGAACGTTTCGGCTTCTGGCCGCTGGTGATCGCCGCCACGCTCGCCTCGATCGCGCTCTCGCTCGCCATCTACCGCTGGATCGAGAAGCCGCTCACCAGGCTGGTCCAAGGCTGGCTGGTCCGCGCGCCGGCGGCCCGCGGGGACGCCGCAGTCGCTCGCACCTGACGTCTGGCCAATGTCGCGGAACCCACTAGATTAACGCTCCGCACCCGGCAGGATTCCCGATGATCGTCACAGTGTTCCGCTCGCGTCTGAAACCCGAGGCCCATGAGGACTACGGTCCGATGGCGGCCAGAATGAGCGAGCTCGCCCGGGGCATGCCCGGCTACATCTCGCACAAGGTCTTCACCGCCGAGGACGGCGAGCGCGTCACGATCGTGGAATTCGAGGACATGGAAAGCCATCGCGGCTGGGGCCAGCATCCCGAACATCGCGCGGGCCAGATCCAGGGCCGCCGCGACTTCTACAGCGAATACAAGTTGCAGGTCTGCGAAGTGGTCCGGGAGTCGCGGAAGTCGGCGGAGTGAGGCGCTGAAGGAAGGGATTGAGGGCCGTCACGCCGGCATGAGCAGCGTGACCGATGCATTATCAGGGGTTGCGCCCCGAGCCGTTTCCTGCGTGGTCGTTCAACTTGGCTTCGGGCCGCGCTTCACTTCGACCTTGATCGTCCCGTCGCCGCCGGGACCGATGTTGATGCGATCCTGGGGTCCAAGTTCGCCGAGTTGCGCATCGCCGTCTGGCAGCACCAGCGTGGCCGCCTTGTCGACGAACACGAGCACGCATTTCGCCTGCGAAAGGCCCTCGGTCGCCCATCTTTTGATCTGGCTGTAGTAGGGCTCGCGCTTCCACGCGTCTGGCGTTCCGGGATCGACCTGGAACATCAGGAAGCCGGAACTCGGCTCGATCGTGAAGACGATCTTGCTGATGTCGGGCCGCCATTCCTCGCCCAGCCAGTCCAGCATGATCCAGTTGCAGTAGAACTGCCGGCAGAAGGCCGGACGCGTTTCCCAGATGCTGCAGCCCCTGCCCGGCTCGCAATGCTTGCACCACTGGCCGATCGGGCTCTGCGTATCGGCGATGCCGTAGACCTTGCAGCAGAGCGTGCACGTGCCGCATGAGCGTTTGAAGGCTTGCGCGGCCTGGGCGCCGCCTGGGGTTGCTCCTTGGGCTGCGCCCTGCCCCGACATCTGCTGCGTCATGACAACTCCTAGCCCCGATCGCGCAGCAGGCGGCCTTTTTCGCGCGCCCAATCCCGCTTCTTCTCCGTCTCGCGCTTGTCGTGCAATTGCTTGCCGCGCGCAATGGCGATCTCGATCTTGGCCCGGCCGCGATCGTTGAAATAGACGCGCAGCGGCACCAGCGTCATGCCCTCGCGCTGCACGGCCTGCGACAGCCTGGCGATTTCGCGTTGCTTGAGCAGGAGTTTGCGCGGCCGCTTCGGTTCGTGGTTGAACCGGTTTCCCCCGCCGTACTCGGGGATGGTGGCGTTGATCAGCCACATCTCGCCCTGCCGGTCGACGCTCGCGTAGCTTTCCGCGATCGTGGCCTTGCCGGTGCGCAGCGACTTGACCTCGGTGCCGGTCAAGACGAGGCCGGCCTCGATCTTGTCGCCGATCTCGTAATTATACCGCGCCTTGCGGTTGTCCGAGGCGACCTTGAAGTTGGATTTGGGTTTCTCGGCCAATCTGTGATCCTAGCCCCGTCATTGGGAGCGGAGCGAAGCGATCCCTCCCCGAGAGCCGGGATGGATCGCCACGTCGCTTGGCTCCTCGCGATGACGGGCTCAAACAAGCGCCGTCTCGAGCGTTACGCGTTCAGCACGCCCGCATGGACCATCGCCGCGCGGATGGCCTTTTTCGTGGCCTCCGTCGAGGGCACGAGCGGCAGGCGCACCTCTTCGCTGGCGCGGCCGAGGAAGGACAGGCCCGTCTTCGCGCCCGTCACGCCTGCCTCCAGGAAGGTGGCGGCATGCAGCGGCGTGAGGCGATCCTGGATCTTCAGCGCCTCGTCGAACTTTCCGGCGAAGCAGGCTTCCATCAGCTCTGCCGTCTGCTTGGGCGCGACATTGGCGACGACCGAGATGCACCCATGCGCGCCCGCGGCCATGCAGGATAGCGCCGTGATGTCGTCGCCCGACATCTGGATGAAGTCAGGCCCCATCGCCTGCCGCTGCATCGAAATGCGCCCGATATTGCCGGTCGCATCCTTCACGCCCACCACGTTCTTCAGCTCGTAGCAGCGCTTCATCGTGTCGACGCTCATGTCGATCACGGAGCGCGGCGGAATGTTGTAGATCACGATCGGAATGCCGATCGCGGCGTCGATCGCCTTGAAGTGCTGGAAAAGCCCTTCCTGGTTCGGCTTGTTGTAATAGGGCGTGACGACCAGAACGCCGGCCGCGCCGGCCTTCTCGGCATGCCTGGCCAATTCCACCGCCTCGCGCGTGTTGTTCGAGCCTGCGCCCGCGATGACGGGCACGCGGCCGCGCGCCTCGGCGATGCAGATTTCCACGACCTTGCGATGCTCGTCGTGGCTGAGGGTCGGGCTTTCGCCGGTCGTGCCGACGGGCACGAGCCCGTGCTGCCCGCTCTCGATCTGCCAGTCGATCAGCTTGCGGTAGGCGTCCTCGTCGACCGCGCCGTCCTTGAACGGCGTCACCAGCGCCGGCATTGAACCCCTGAAATTCGCTCTGGCGCCCATTTCCGCGTCCCGATCCCTTGTATCCCCTGGCGGCCCCGCCCAATCCACGCCGCAATCGCCCGGTTTTCTGTGGCCGACACACATAGCCCCTGGCGCGCGCGCCGAAAAGGGGCGCCGCCGCAGGGCGGAGGATCCGCAGTGGCGGCCACATGGTTATCGCTTCGTTAATGAACGCGCGGCAGTGTGAAACAGGGGCGTCAGGAGTGTTCGTCCGGTGACGATGCAATCGGGGGCAGAAAAGGCGTCGCGCGCATGGCCGCGCAGGACCGTGGCCCTCACGGTTGTCGGCCTTGGCTGCCTCGCGCCGGTCACGCTCGGCCGCCTGCCGCCGGTCCAGCACGCTTCGGCGCCCGCGCCGGCGCGGCAGGCCGCGCAGTCTTCGGCGCCGGAAACGCAAGCCTTTCTTTTCGACCCGCAGGATCAGAACCATGCGGCCTTCGCGAAAGCTGATCGCCCGCAGCCGCTGGACGCGACCGCCGCGATCGAGGCCGCAGCCCCGCAGCCGAGACGCGGCATGGCGCTCGATCCTCCGCTGGTCAGCGCCTATGCGAAGGCGGTCGATCCTGCCTACCCCAATGGCGTCGTCGATCCTGCCCAGGGGCTCGGCGTCGATCTGACTGGCCTGCGCGAAGGTCTCGAGGCGTACCGGCGCGGCGATCTCGCCAAGGGCGACGCCGCGGCGGCGACTGCTAAAGACCCGCTGGTCGCGACCACGCTCGAATGGACAGCGATCCGCCTGAAACCGCTGGAAGTCGGCCACCGCCGCATCGCGCGCTTCATGGCGGCCCATCCGGCCTGGCCGGGCATGGATTGGCTGCGCAAGCACGCGGAAATGACGCTCTACGCAGAAAGGCAAGCGCCCGCCGCCGTCATCGACTATTTCCGCGCGAGCGCACCAACCTCGCCTGCCGGGCGGCTTGCGCTTGCCACTGCCTATCTCGACGCCGGCGAAACGGCGCGGGCCAATGACCTCGCCCGCCGGATCTGGCGCGATGACGCGCTCAACATGTCGCAGGAGGGCGCGCTCAAGAAATCGTTCGGTGGCGCGCTGACAGCCGACGACAGCGCCCGCCGCGCATCGCGGCTGGCTTACGACGAACAGTTTTCCGCCGCGCTGCGCGCCGCCGCCATGGCCGGCCCGGACGCCGTGGCGCTGACGCAGATCCGCGCCGCCGCCGAGCGCGGCGTCGCGACCGACAAGACGTTCGCCGACGCCCCGCCCGCCGTGAAGAACGACGCTGGCCTTGCGTTCGCCAAGGTCCGCTATCTCGTCGGCCAGAAGAAATACGCAGAGGCCGCCGCCGTCATGCAGGCCGCCCCGCGCGATCCCGCCGCCGTCATCGACGGAGACGCCTGGTGGGAAGAGCGCAGGACGCTCGCGCGCAAGCTGCTCGACGCCGGCGATGCAGCCGCCGCTTATCGCATCTGCGCCGGCCACGCCGCCGAAGCCAACGACAAGCAGGTCGAGGCTGAATTCCATGCCGGCTGGATCGCGCTGCGATTTCTTGAAAAGCCCGATCTCGCCGCGCCGCATTTCGACAAGGCTATGCAGATCGCCCGCACGCCGATCTCGCGCGCCCGCGCGGCCTACTGGCGCGGACGCGCCGCCGAAGCCGCTAAGAACGAAGATGCGAACAGATTTTATCAGTTGGCCGCTGCAGAATCGGCGACCTTCTATGGCCAGCTTGCGAGGCTTCGGCTAGGCGAAACTGACACGCCGATCCGCCTTGCGCCGCAACCCGCGGAAGGCGCCGCCCGCGCTGAAAGCGTGCGTGCGATCGAACTTCTCTATGCCGCGGGCGCCAAGGACGTCGCCG
Source organism: uncultured Methylocystaceae bacterium (assembly GCA_945956975.1). Classification (GTDB taxonomy): domain Bacteria; phylum Pseudomonadota; class Alphaproteobacteria; order Rhizobiales; family Beijerinckiaceae; genus JAJXWB01. The sequence continues at coordinate 7,855 of CAMFKC010000059.1, forward strand.
TTCCCCTGGCCTATCTTGCAGCCAAGTCCATCGACGCGCCGGAGCAGATGGCTGCGCTGGCCAGCGTCGTAGTAAAGGATCGCGATGCGAAGGTCGCGCTCAACATCGGCAAGCTCGCCTCGCAGAACGGCCATCCGCTCGACGACGTCGCATTCCCGACCTATGGCGTGCCGCAATTCTCGCCCTTCGAGAATTCCGCGTCTCTGCCGGTCGTTTATTCGATCGCACGGCAGGAAAGCGCCTTCGATCCGAAGGTCGTCTCGCATGCGGGCGCAATGGGATTGATGCAGATGATCGCCTCGACGGCGCGCTCGACCGCGCGGCGCGTCGGCGTCGGCTTCGAAGCCAGCCGGATGACGAGCGATCCCGTCTTCAACGCACAACTCGGCGCCGCGCATCTCGGCGATTTGCTGAAGGAGCAGCGCAATTCGCTGATCCTCACCTTCGCCGCCTACAACGCCGGCGGCAGACGCGTGAAGGAATGGATCGCGGCGCACGGGGATCCGCGCGAAGCGGGCGTCGATCCGATCGACTGGATCGAGCGCATCCCCTTCTCCGAGACGCGCAACTACGTTCAGCGGGTCTTGGAAAATCTCACGATCTACCGCGCCCGTCTCGGCATGGCCGAGACCAAGGCGATGGAGCCGCTACGCAAGGAAGCGCGGATGTAATCTGCGCGTCGCCGGTCAGCGCGAAGGCGCGGCAGGCTGCGGCAGAGGATTGGCGGCGTCCGAAGGCTGCGCCTGAAGCGGCGCCCTGTTGTCGCCCGGCGGCATTGCGCCGCTCTTTTCGACAGTCGCGGGCGGCGCGTTGCGTGCCCCCCACGAAGCCGCAGCCAGCGGCCCGATCAGCACACCTGCCGCTAGCACGAACGCGACGATATCCTTGCCAGACAGCATGGTTCCCTCCTCGATGTTGACGTCAAGCCAACGTGTCGAATCGGGTTTCGTTCCGGCGCCGGCTACTGCCGCGCCATCTCGGTGTTGCCAACCGCCTCGCCGTCCAGCGCCTGATCGTCGTTCATCGACACCACGACCTTGCGCAAGTCGCCCGTGAAGGCGAAGGGCGCGGCATAGTCG
>CAMFKC010000060.1 GCA_945956975.1 uncultured Methylocystaceae bacterium
GCACACGCCTGTGCCGGAATTGCCCGGCTATGCCGACGGCGCATGGTGGGTGCAGGACGCCGCCGCCGCGCTGCCCGCGCGGCTTCTGCCGTTCGAGCCCGGCGCCCGCGTGCTGGATCTCTGCGCCGCCCCGGGCGGCAAGACGGCCGAACTCGCCGCCGCTGGCGCACAGGTGACCGCGCTCGACAGATCCGCAGAACGCCTCAAGCAGCTTTCGGCCAATCTTTCCCGACTTGGCCTTCATGCCGACGTCGTGGTGGCGGACGCCGCCACATGGTCGGCCGAGCCGTTCGACGCAGTCCTGGTCGATCCGCCCTGTTCGGCGACCGGCACGATCCGCCGCCACCCCGACGTGCAATGGACCAAGAAGCCCGGCGACGTCGACCAGCTCGCAGCCCTGCAGGCGAAGATCCTCGCCCGCGCCGCCACGCTGGTGAAGCCCGGCGGGCATCTCGTCTATTGCGTCTGCTCGATCGAGCCGGAGGAGGGCGAGGCGCAGATTTCGGCCCTGTTGCGCAAGAACCCGGATTTCCGCCGTGTGCCGATCGCGCCGGGCGAATGCGGCGTTACGCCCGAGCTGATCACGGCGGACGGCGACCTGCGCACGCTGCCGTGCCACTGGCCGGATGACGACGCGCGGATGGCCGGCCTCGACGGCTTCTTCGCCGCGCGCCTCCGCCGGCAAGGTTAATAGACCCTAAACATTTGAAGAGACATATTGTACGCCTGCACGAGCGGCGGCGGGCGGTGGATGACGCCCGGCAGGAGGGGCGACTGTCTAGCGGGGGAATGGGCGAACGCGCAAAGCTCGCGGCCATGGTGGCGCGGCGTTATGCGGCGAGAAGCGTGCGTGCGGCGACAGCGCCCGTGCGCGCTCTCGGACGCATGCGGATGCGCGCGCCCGAACGCCTGCTGATCGCCCCGCAGGACATCCGCACCGCAGACGCCACGCGCGCCGAAGACATCTACGCCGGCTATTTCGCTTTCGGCGGCCGCATCGTGAACACGCAAGGGCGCTCGCCGTTCGACCTGCATCCGCCCTCGCAGGAATGGGCCCGCGCGCTCAACGGCTTCGGCTGGCTGCGCCATTTGCGCGCCGCCGAGACGAGCCTCGCCCGCGTCAACGCCCGTGCGCTGGTCGACGATTATCTCGCCGCCCGCAACCGCAACGGGGCCGAGATTTTCGACGCCGCCACCACGGCGCGCCGCGTGCTCTCCTGGCTCAGCCAGTCCACGCTGGTGCTGGAGGGCGCCGAATCCGATTTCTACCACCGCTTCCTGCGCGCGCTTTCCCGCGACGCCGCGCAATTGCAGGACGCGCTGGGCGCGACCTCCGGCCTGCCGCATCTCATGGCGACCGTGGCCTTGGCCGCCTATGCCATGTGCGCCGACACGCCGGCCCGCTACCAGGCCCGCGCCAGCGCCCAGCTCGCCGACGCCATCGGCGCGCAGATCCTGCCCGACGGCGGCCATGTCAGCCGCAACCCGCAGGCCCTGATCGACCTGCTGCTCGACTTCCTGCCGCTGCGCCAGGCCTATGTCGCGCGCGGCGCCGCGCCGCCGACCGCCCTGCTCAACGCCATCGACCGCATCATTCCGGCCCTGCGCCTGCTGCGCCATGGCGATTCCTCGCTCGCCCTGTTCAACGGCATGGGCGTGACCGCGCCGGACCGCCTCGCCACCGTGCTGCATTACGACGATGCGCGCGGCGCGGCGCCGGTCAGCGCGCCGCATTCGGGCTACCAGCGGCTCGAGGCCGCTGACGCGGTCGCGATCGTCGACGCCGGCCCGCCGCCGCCCGGCCCCTATTCGCTCGATGCGCACGCAGGCTGCCTGTCTTTCGAGCTTTCGAGCGGTCTGCAGCGCATCGTCGTCAATTGCGGGACGCCCGCGGTCGGCGGCGCCTCGGCGCGCGAGGCGGCGCGCCAGACCGCCGCGCATTCGACGCTGGTGATCGACGATGTCTCCTCCTGCCGCATCGCGCCGGATGCCGGCATGGAGCGCATCGTCGCCGGCCAGATCGTCGCCGGTCCCTCGGCTGTCGGCGTGAAGCGCGAGACGCTCGCCGAAGGCGCGCTGCTCGATCTCTCCCACGACGGCTACGCCCAGCGCTTCGGCCTGATCCACGAGCGCCGCATCGCGATGAAATCCGACGGCGCGCAGCTCGTCGGCGAGGACCGCCTGGTCGCCGCCTCCACGGGCGGCCAGACGCCGGCTGACGCCTTTACCCTGCGCTTCCATCTGCACCCGCAGGTGACGGCCATGCGCGCCGGAGACGACACGGCCGTCGTGCTCGATCTCCCGGACAGCCAGCGCTGGATGTTCGACGCCGGCGGGCTGCCCGTCGCGCTCGAGGAGAGCGTCTTCTTCGCCAGCCCCGACGGCGCGCGCGCCTGCCAGCAGATCGTGGTGACGGGCAAGGCCGAGGCGGGCGCCGAAGTGCAATGGGCGTTCAGCCGGCTGTAGATGAGCGCGACAATGCGCTCGATTAAAAAATATGAGAGATACTACTATCTATTCTCTTGCTCAGCATTTTTCAACATAGAGTATAGTATAAATTGGTCAACAAGAAGTCCGATATTTGATTCTTCCTGCGGAGTTATATTGATCGTCCATGCTGAAGTTATCAGTCCTTCGTTAGTTCTTGCTTCCGCCAGGATAGGGTCAACGCTGGCAAACTTGAGCCCGGCTAACGCGTTGAACACACGACGCCTATCGTCGAAGGGCCGCTTGTGAAAAGGATGCGCGACCACCGACGATGCCGCGCGCATTGCTAGCATTGGGTTTGCGTAACGATAAAGCGAGCCTTCAAAGCTATCGTCCTGAGGCGGTATATTTACTCCAGGAGGGGGACGCAACGGTGCTACATAAGCTATTGTTGCGGCTTTAATGGCGGCACGTTTGGCGAGGTCGGTTCGATGTCCTATATGCAGGTGCTTCTGCTTATATGCGTCGGTCAGGCAGAAATAGACGTGTGCCAAGATCTCAGGCATCGAGACGTGATACTCAATCGGACTGAGACGGAACAAGGATGAGCCGCACTGCAGATCGAGAATATGTTTGAAATACGCAGAGCGCTCCGTCAGCTCTTCGGCTGAGCGACTTGGGACCGACATAATTTCATTCCAATAAGACTCGCTCTTCAGCGGCGAGCGCGAGCCTGAAGCTCAGTCATAAAATTTGATTCCGCAAGCGAAATCTCATCGTTCTGCGCATTGGCAGCCGAAATCAGCTGTTCGACAACGGTCTTAGGGTCGTTGTTGTCGTCACGGATACGCGATTCGACCTTTACTCCGAGCGACGCATAGTCGAACGAGACGAGAAGCCGAGTATCGTGTGAGCCGGACATAATAGTTCTCCCTTGCCGTTGGCAAATTACCAACAACACGTCTAAAAAGCAAAAAAAGGGCTTGACACGATCAAGCCCACCCTTGCAGAGCTAGCACTTAGAGTCACTTAGCCGAAAAGCCCGATCGAATCAAGTCCCGTCGCGCACGAAAAGTTATTTCTGTCAAGTGATTCGATTTTGATTTCGTTCGCGCGGCTTGATTCGCCGAGGAAGCTGATTCAGTAGAAGCTCCCGTTCGGACAATAGGGCCTTTCAACAGGAAACCCACAGACAAACCTCCAACTTGGCGATTGCTGCCGCAAACATCTGCGAGCGCAGCCGGTAAATTCTGATTTCACTTAGAGCCCACGTTGTTCTAGAAGACGGCCCATCGCCGCTCCGCCGCAGGCCACATGACCGCGCCGGGCGCGCAAGAACAGACCTCGACGAGGATGTCATGACCGCAGGACCGCGCACGCTCTATGACAAGATCTGGGACGACCACGTCGTCGACGTCCAGCCCGACGGCACCTGTCTCATCTACATCGACCGCCATCTCGTGCACGAGGTGACGAGCCCGCAGGCCTTCGAGGGGCTGCGCATGTCCAAGCGCAAGGTGCGCGCGCCGGAGAAGACGCTCGCCGTCGTCGACCACAACGTGCCGACGACCGACCGCTCCAAGCCGATCGAGGACCCCGAGTCCAAGGCGCAGGTCGAGCAGCTCGCCATCAACGCCGCGGAATTCGGCGTCGAATATTACGACGAGCACGACAAGCGCCAGGGCGTCGTCCACATCATCGGACCCGAGCAGGGCTTCACGCTCCCAGGCGCGACCATCGTCTGCGGCGACAGCCACACGTCGACGCACGGCGCCTTCGGCGCGCTGGCGCACGGCATCGGGACGTCGGAGGTCGAGCATGTGCTCGCCACGCAGACGCTGATCCAGAAGAAGGCGAAGAACATGCTGGTGCAGGTCGACGGCAAGCTGCCGGCCGGCGTCACCGCCAAGGACATCGCGCTCGCCATCATCGGCAAGATCGGCACCGCCGGCGGCACCGGCCATGTCATCGAATATGCGGGCGAGGCGATCCGCGACCTGTCGATGGAAGGCCGCATGACCCTGTGCAACATGTCGATCGAGGGTGGCGCGCGCGCCGGCCTGATCGCGCCCGACGAGAAGACCTTCGCCTATCTGAAGGACCGGCCCAAGGCGCCGAAGGGCGCGGCCTGGGATCAGGCGGTGGCCTACTGGTCGAAGCTGAAGACCGACGAAGGCGCGAAATTCGACACGGTCGTGAAGCTCGACGCCGCCTCGCTGCCGCCGATCGTCACCTGGGGCACGAGCCCCGAGGACGTGATCACGATCGAAGGCGTGGTGCCGACGCCGGCGGACGCGCCGAACGAGGCGAAGAAGGCGGCGATCGCGCGCGCGCTCGAGTACATGGGCCTCAAGGGCGGCGAGAAGATCACCGACGTGAAGATCGACCGCGCCTTCATCGGCTCCTGCACCAACGGGCGCATCGAGGACCTGCGCGCCGCCGCCGCCGTGGCGAAGGGCAAGAAGGTCGCGAGCCACGTGAGCGCCATGGTCGTGCCGGGCTCCGGCCTCGTGAAGGAGCAGGCGGAGGCCGAAGGTCTCGACAAGATCTTCGTCGAGGCCGGCTTCGAATGGCGCGAGCCCGGCTGCTCGATGTGCCTGGCGATGAACCCCGACAAGCTCGCGCCCGGCGAGCGCTGCGCCTCGACCTCGAACCGCAATTTCGAGGGCCGGCAGGGCTTCCGCGGACGCACGCATCTCGTGTCGCCGGCCATGGCGGCGGCCGCCGCGATCGCCGGCCATTTCGTGGACGTACGCAAGATCTGACGCAAAAAGGCCGGCGCAAGCGCCGGCCTTTCGTAGCGATGATCGCAGATCACATGCGATGCATGCGGCGATGATGCCGCATGTGATGGCGATGATGCATGCGATGACGATGCATGTGGTGACGATGGTGCATGCGATGACGGTGCATGCGATGATGATGCATCCGGCGCCCCTCGCGCATCTGAGTCTTCGTCACGAGCGTATCGGACGCCGCACGTTCGATGGCGACCGGCGCCTGCGTGGCGGGCGCGGCAAGCGCGGGCGCAGCCCAGGCGGCGCCTGCCAGAGCGGCCACCGCGAATATCAGCTTCCTCATTGACGTTTCTCCCAGCTTTGCCCCGCATCACAGAACTGGCGCGATGCGCGGCATCGTCCAATCACGATTAGTTTGTCCCGCAAGGTGATCTAGCGGGGCGCAGCGCGCTTGCCGCCGGATCGTGGGCCGCAAGACTAGAACTCGACCTTCTTTGTCTCGCCGAGTTGCGGCGGTTCGCCGGTCAGGCGCGCTTTCACGTAACCATAGGCGTAGACCATCGTGGCGCTGGGCGAGTCCCAATATTCAGCGCTTTCGACATCGACCCTGATGAGCGCGATGTTGCTTTCGTCGGGCCCCTTCGGAAACCACACGCGCGCCGCCTCGGTCCAGAACTCCTTGACCTTGGCCTTGTCCGTCACGATTTCGGCCTTGCCGCGCGCGGAGACATAATTCTGGTCTTTCGGTTCTGAATAGGCGACCAGGACGTTCTGCGAGGCGCGCACCTCTTCGAGCTTGGCTGAATCGCCCGCCGTCATGAACCAGAGCGCGCCGCTGAATTCCGTGTTCACCGCCGACATAGGCCGCGCGGACAATTTGCCGTCCTCGGCCTGTGTCACGAACATTGCGATGCGGATGTCCTTGATGAGTTCCCAAACCTTCGTCTGCGCTTCGAGCGACTTTTCCATTTGAACCTCTGACGTGACGGGGCGATCGCCCGCGCTTGCGACCACCACGCAACGCCGTGACACGCCAGCGGTTCCGGCTGCTGGCCAAGCTGCGCGCGCGACCTTCCGCGCGCATCGCGCCTGTGCGAAGCTGCGGCATGAGCGAAACCGCAGACGACTGGACCGACAGCAGCGCGCCGACGCTCGCTGATTTCGAGGACATGGCGCAGACCGCGTTCGACGCCCTGCCCGCGCGCTTCCGCAATCTCTGCGCAGGCGTCGTCATCCGGATCGACGACTGGCCCGACGATGAGACGCTCGACGAGATGAAATGCGAGAGCGACTACGACCTGCTCGGCCTGTTCCGCGGCCGTGGCCTCGCGCAAGGCGACGTTCTCGCGCACACGGGCCAGCAGCCCAACATGGTCTGGCTCTACCGACGCCCGATCCTCGACTACTGGGCCGACGGCGAGGATACGATCGGCGCCATCATCCGCCACGTGCTCGTGCACGAGATCGGCCACCATTTCGGGCTGAGCGACGACGACATGGAGCGGATCGAGCGCGAGGCGGAGTAACCTACCCGCGCTTCTTCACGAGATATTTGTGCGCGCCGTCGAGCACGAGCTCGCGCTTCTGGTTGTGCACGGTCGCGCGCATCGTGATCACGCCGGTCGAGCGCTGCTCCTTCAACTCGGTGATCTCCAGCGCGGGATAGAGCGTGTCGCCCTCGATGACGCCGGCGAGGAAGCGGCTCGACTGCTCGAGGAAGGCGACGAGCGAATCCGAAACCTCGTGGGGAAATTGCCCGGCGCCGGCGGCGGTGAAGCACACGACCTGAAGCCCGTGCGCGAGCAGGCCGGCGTAGCCACGCCTGCGGCAATATTCGACATCGTAATGGATCGGATGATTGTCGCCGGACACGAGCTGGAAGGCGGCGAAATTGGCCGCGTTCACCGTCCGACTCGGCAGAACGTAGCGCTCGCCGACGCGGAAATCCTCGAACCAGCGCTGCTTCGCGCAAAGGTGCGCAGTGGGGTCGAAGGTTGCATCGGCCTGGCTCATGTCGTCTTTTCTCTCGCGCGTTTTTGACATCGTGAGAGGCAGGCGCGATCGGGTCAAATGCCGTTTGCTCGGGCCGTCATTGCGAGGAGCGCAGCGACGAAGCAATGACGGGATGGCGCCGCGCCGCCATCGGCTCGGTTTGCGCGCCCCGCCCCCATTTGCTAACACCCCTGCCAAACAGCGCTGCCGAAGGCCATTGCGATGGAAAAGTTCACGAAACTCACGGGCGTCGCCGCCCCCATGCCGATCGTCAACATCGACACCGACATGATCATTCCGAAGCAGTACCTGAAGACGATCGCCCGCACGGGCCTCGGCAAGGGCCTGTTTTCGGAGATGCGCTACAAGGAGGACGGCACGGAGAACCCGGATTTCGTTCTCAACAAGCCGGCCTATCGCAACGCGCAGATCATCGTCGCGGAAGACAATTTCGGCTGCGGCTCCTCGCGCGAACATGCGCCCTGGGCCCTGCTCGACTACGGCGTCCGCTGCGTGATCTCGACCAGCTTCGCCGATATTTTCTACAACAATTGCTTCAAGAACGGCATCCTGCCGATCAAGGTCTCCAAGGAAGACCTCGCCAAGCTGATGGACGATGCCGAGCGCGGCGCGAACGCCACGCTGACGGTCGATCTGGAAGCGCAGGAGATCCGCGGCCCTGACGGCGGCGTGGTGAAGTTCGACATCGACGCCTTCCGCAAGCACTGCCTGATGGAAGGCCTCGACGACATCGGCCTGACGATGGTCAAGGCCGACAAGATCGCCTCTTTCGAGCAGAAGGACGCGAGCGCCCGTCCCTGGGCCTGAGCCGGCGCACCCGGAACGATTCACGCCTCCCGGCATTGATGGGGCTTACCCCCATCAATTGCGGAGAGAGACATGGATATTTCCGGCAAGAAGATCGCGATCCTCGCCACCAACGGCTTTGAGCAGTCCGAACTCGAAGTCCCGCGCGACCGCCTGAAGGCCGCCGGCGCGACAGTCGAGGTGATTTCGCTGGAGAGCGGCGAGATCAAGGGCTGGGACAAGAAGGACTGGGGCCGCCCGGTCAAGGTCGACAAGACGCTCGATCAGGCCAAGGCCGGCGACTACGACGCGCTTGTGCTGCCCGGCGGGCAGATGAACCCCGACCTGCTGCGCGTCGAGCCCAAGGCGCTGAAATTCATCAAGGACGTGTTCGACGCGAAGAAGCCGCTGGCGGCCGTTTGCCACGCGCCTTGGCTGCTGATCGAGACCGGCATCGCCAAGGGGCGCCGCATGACCTCCTACAAGTCGATCAAGTCGGACGTCATGAACGCCGGCGCGAAATGGGAGGACTCCGAGGTCGTCGTCGACCAGGGGATCATCACCTCGCGCAACCCCGGCGATCTCGAGGCCTTCAGCGCCAAGATCATCGAGGAAGTGCAGGAAGGCCGCCACGAAATGCGCAAGAGCGCGTGAGCGCGGCACATGCTTGTAGCGGCTTGACCCCTCCCTTTCCCTCCCCCGCTGCGCGGGAGAGGGCCGGGGAGGGGGCCGCGCGACAACGAAAAACCCCGCGACGCTCGCGCGCCGCGGGGTTTGTGTTTGAAATGGAAGATCACCGATTGGCGATCAGATCGTCCACCACGGTCGGATCGGCCAGCGTCGAGGTATCGCCCAGCGAGCCGAACTCGTTCTCGGCGATCTTGCGCAGGATCCGGCGCATGATCTTGCCCGAGCGCGTCTTT
>CAMFKC010000061.1 GCA_945956975.1 uncultured Methylocystaceae bacterium
TTTCCAGCGTAAGGCGCGACATCTCTTCATGCATGTCGATGCCCTGGCCGGGCCGCTTGCGCGCGAAACGCGCCACGCCTTCGCGCGTCGAGGCCGCCATCGAGCCGGAAAATGCCGCAACCTGGCGCGGCGTGAACAAGGGCGCTAGCGAACGGCGCTGCGCGCGCCAATTTTCCCCTTCGGCCGTCAGCAGTCCCTCGCCGAGGCCCGGTTTGAGGACCCGCAACTGCAGGTCGTCCTTGCGGTAGTTGGCGGCGTTGTCGAGGAAGATGCGGCGCACGCCTTCGGGATGGCTGACCACGGCGCGCTCGCCGAGAATGCTGCGACCGACGAGCACCGGCTCCTCGTAATGACGGCGCGTCCATATCTCGATGGGGTTGCGGCGCAGCGTCGTGATCATGCCGATCACGCCGAGCGGCGTGTCGCGCGGCGTCGGGGCCGGCGGGCGGAAGGCGAGCGTGGCGGCGGTCATGCATGATCCCTGCGAACGCGAAAGCGCGTTCGTTATAGTGACCGCGCGTTGTGGCGCCAATTCGGCGGCACGGCCTGAAAGGTCAGGCCGTCGGCCGCATGTCCCGCTGCACGGTGAAGACGCCGTCGGGATCGCTGCGCTGGACGAGCGTAATGAGATCGCGCGCGACCTTCTTGGCGTGCAATGTGCTCAAGGCGTCGAGCCGCGCGAGCGGGCGACTGGCTTCATCGTGAACGCCGACGCTGAACTCAGCGAGCGCGCCGTCGCGCCGCACCGAAATACGGTAGGTCGCCATAATGGCCTCCCGTGCTGCCGGAGATCGCAGATTCGCCGATGCCGGACGGCCATGCAAATCAAATTGTCCGCAATGATTCGACGCGCCGCAGCATCGTCCGCACAGGAAAGGCGAGTCACGCCAGAGGTTTGTGTGTTCGTCGCGGCGCGGCGCCGGGCGCGTTGCCCTTCACCTTTTCGTGAGATTGCTCAGCGTGGACGGATCGCGCCAGTCGGTTCGCCGTCGTCGTCGCCGGGATCGAAAGCGCCATCCTCGCGGATCGTCGCCGGGGGGCGCGGCGCGCGCGGGCTGAGCGCGAGCGCGCGCTGCACATTCGCGGGATCGAAGGCTTTTTCGCGGCGCGGCGGCTCGGGCGGAACGCCGACGCCGGGGCCCGAGTGCATGGCGTAGGTATTGTCGCCGGGCAGTCGCTTCACTTGCGCAATGTCGGTCTCCTCCTCGACATCGGGCGCCTCCGGCAGGTTGTCGCGGTCGGGCGCGGGAGCAAGCGAGGGGATCGCCGGCTTGCAGATGCGGCGCAGGCCCTTGCGGCTCGAGCCGTGCATCGCGAGATCGACATGGATGTGATCGTAGTGGAAGGCGTTCGAGCCCGGCGCCAGCACGGTGGTGAAGCGCTCGCAGGCGCCGCCCTGCGCCTCGCGCAGGAAGGCCCGCGTCTGCTCGTCGCCGCGCGTCCAGTCGCGGCGGATAATGATCGATCGCCCGTCGGCGAGGACGAAGCCGCCGATGTCCATCGCATTCCCGAACGCGTGTTCCGACAGGCGCGCGCCGATCTGGTTGTTCATGCCGCGGCAGGAATAGGCGCCAATCGTGTTGATCTGCACGACAGGCTGGCCAAAGCGGGCCTGGGCGGCGGGCTGCAGCGTGCTGCCGACCCATTCGTCCAGTTCGGCGACCATCGAGCAGTCGAGCGTCATGCGGGAATTGAGCTTGACCGTTCCGCCCTGCAGGGCAGTGACGTGCAGGGGCCGGGTGAGGCCGCAGATGCCGGGACCGCTGATCTCGGCAGCGGGTTGCACATAGGCGGAGACCTGCACGCGCTTTTCGGCGAAGCACGCGTTCTCCGCCGCCGTGCGCCAGGCCGGCCGCTTCGGCCTGTCATAGACCGAGCAGGCCGACAGGAGCGACAGGAGAACGCCAAGGGCGATATATGGCAATACGCGACGCGCCATCCGCATAGCGATGCGGCAGCCGCGTTAACGCGGTTAAAAAAAACAAGGTTAACGCGTCGAATTTGTCGGAGTGTTTCGTTCGGGCCAACCTAGGTCACGCCGCAGCATGCGTGGGCAAAGCCTGCATCGCACGCGGCGACGGCGGCCGCGACAGCAGGCCTGGCACAAGCGCTTCCGCTGCATTGGCGCCGGAAATGACGACGGCCTCGACGCCGGCGCCGACATTGCCGCCGCCGGCGACCACGAGATTGCGCACCGGCGATTTCGATCCCTTCAGCCGGCCGGCGGCAGAGACGCCGTAGATCGAGCCCGCGCTCGCCCAGTCGTAGCGCGCGTAGGTCACCGGGCTCGCGTCCGTGCGGTAGACGATGTGGTCGCGCAGGCCGGGCAGGGCCTTTTCGGCGGCGGCGATCATCTCGTCGCCCATCTCCTGCTTGCGGCGCTCGTAATCGTCCGAGCGCCGCCATGTCTTCCATGCGTCGCCGCCGTCCTCCGGCGGAAACCATTCCTTCGCGAGCCCGTAGGGCACGAGACGGATGAGGTTGAGGATCGCGTGCCCCTGCGGCGCGGCCGAGGGATCGACGAGCGACATGGCGGCGATACCGACGCGCGCTTCGTCAAGATGCACATGCGTCGCCGGCTTGATGTCGGGCGTGTAATCGACGCCGAGCTGCACGGTGAAGCAGGAGGTGGCGGGCTCCGCCGTCTCGAGCGTCTTGCGGAAGGCGTCCGGCACATGCGCTGCGTCCATGAGTTCGAGAAAGGTGCGGCGCATGTCGGCGTTGGAGACGATTGCCTTGGCGCGCACGATGCGCCCGCCGCGCAGTTCCAGGCCGACGGCCGAGCCGTTTTCGACGACGATGCGCCGGACAGGCGTCTTGAGATGCACGGCGCCGCCGCGCTCCTCGATGGCTTCGACGAGCACATCGGAGAAGCGGCTGGAGCCGCCTTTCGGATAGAAGCCGCCCTTGAAGTAATAGCCGAAGATCGGGACCATCTGGCCGCAGGTGAGCTTTTCCGCGCCGTCGCCGAGATAACCGACGAGCACGTTGAGGATGGCGATCACGTCCGGGTCGGTGACGTGCTCCGCGACGAGTTCGTCGAAGGGCCGCGCCATCCATTTGAAGCCGATGGGATGCTCCTTGGGGAAGGCGAGCAGTTTCGCGGGGTCGGCGGGCAGTCCCGGGATGCCGCTGCGGCCTTCGCCGGTCGCATACATGTCCTCGAAGATGGCGTGGATCGTTTCGAACAGGCTCATGATGCCCGTGGCGCTGGCGGGGAAACGCTCTCCCAGTTCACGCGCGTAGTCGCGCCAGTCGCGCGGCGGATCGATGGTCCCGCTCTCGAAGCGATAGGAATGGTCGATGCGCGCCCATTCGATGCGGTCGGAGACGCCGAGGCGGTCGAGGAGCCCCGCGATCGTGCCGCCCTGCCAGACGCCGGAGAAATCGTGCGGGCCGGCGTCGAAACGATAGAGGACCGGCCTTCCCTGATAGCGCGCCTTGCGCGGATAGGAATGGCAATAGCCGCCGGCGAGCACATGATGGTCGAAGACCTGCACGCGCAGTCCGGCGTCGGCGAGCAGCGCCGCCGCGGACAGTCCTCCGATTCCGGCGCCGACGATGGCGACGTCGCAATCGCCCGATTTGCCGTCGAAGGCAGGCGGCGGCCAGTGGTAGGTTTCGCGCGCGGCGATCATCTTCTTCAGCGCGAACTTGATGAGGAGTTTCGGGCCGAAGATCGAGATCAGCGCGCCGCAGACGACGATGATGGTCGAGACCCAGCCGGGCGCGGCGACGAAGCGCACGAGCGCGAGCATCAGGAACAGGCCGCCCCAGACCGCTGACAGGGCTGCATTGATGGCGAAGAATTGCGGGGTCTCGGCATTGTCGGGATAGGCGGCGCGGGAATAATCGGCGGTCCAGGGGCGGCGGAAGCCGAGGCCGGCGAAGGCGATGACGCCGAGACCGGCGAAGGCGAGGCCGGGCGCGTTGGCCGCCATCGGGCCCGGCGCTGCCAGATAGCCGAGGCCGAGCGCGGCGAAGAGGGCGAGCGAGCCGAGTTCGAGAATGAAATATTCGCCGCGCGACAGGCGCCAGGCTTCGAGCGCGGCCATCAGGGCGAAGGCGGAGGCGAAGGCCCAGCCGGGCATGCCGTGCGCCATCAGCGCGAAAAGAACGGCATAGGGGATGAGCGTGAATTTGACGGTGAGAAAGGTCTTCATGGTCGCCCCCGCGCCCGACTGAAAGACAATAAAAAAGCGCCGGCGGAGGTCCGCCGGCGCCTTGTTGTTTCGGATCAGGCCTGCGGGCGCTGGTCCGGGGAGCCCTGCTGGGCGTTGCGCTCGTTCATGAACCGCTCGAATTCCTCGCGGTCACGGGCCCGGCGCAGCCGGTCGAGATGCTCGGCGAAGTCGCGTTCGGCCTGGACGAGCTTCTGGCGCTCTTCCTCGAGGCGGGCGAGCTCGGCCGAACGCCAGTCGTCGAAGGCGCTGTTGCCGGTCGGGCGCGGGCCCGAGAAGGGCTTCCATTCGGAAGCGCCCCATTCGGCAGCGCCCCAGCGGGCGCGCTTGGCCGCACAACGTCCACGCATTTCCGAGCCCCTTTCCTGAACGAATTCGACGAGGTCCTGGTCCGGGCGGCCTTCGCGCTTCTGCCAGATCTTCAGGAAGAGAATGGCGAGGCCGACAGGCCAGAAGACGATGAAGCCGAGGATCATCGCGAAGAGTTCGACGCCCCGCCAGCGCACGCGCCGAGAACGGCGCTCGCCAGTGTCGGCCGAACCATCGATTGTGCCTTGATAGACGCTCATGTTCCTCTCCGTCGGCTGCGCCCCTGTTGGCCGCCGATCTGAATGTAATTTACATTTACATCGGGAGAGCGTCCAGAGGACGGGGGATTAAATGTTGGTAATGGAGCGGCGGATGGCGCGGAGGCGCGAGGGTCCATTGCGTGGGAAGACGCCAGGATCACAAGTCGATGCGAAAACGCAATTCGGGCTTGTGACCATACGCGGCGGCGGTCGTAAACCGCTCGACAAACCTGCCGCCATTCGCGCGAATGACCGATTGTGACTGATCATTGTCGGGATCGGTGGTGAGTTCGACATAAGCAAGACCGGGATCGCCAATGGTGCGAATCTCGTCGAGCATCAGCGCTAATCCGCGGGTGGCATAGCCGCGACCGCGGCGCCATTCCGGAACGGAATAGCCGATGTGCCCGAGGCAATGCGGGGGTAATTCGGATGAGCCGCGGCGCCAGCGGAAGCCGATACTTCCGCTGAAGTCATCGTCCCACATCCAGCGCCGGAATCCCGGAAGCCGCGGAACCTGCGACCCGTCGGGCAGGGTTACAGGCGCCCCTCTCGCGTCCTGATCATCGAGCGCACCCACGAAACCGTGCGGGTCTTGCCGGAGCGCGATCAACTCGTCGCGCGCGGTTTCGGCGCGGACGTTGTCAGGAGACCAGCCGCGTTCAAGCGCCGCCGCATAGGCGGGCAAAAGTGCGACCTCGGGTTTGTGCAGGCAGAATTTCGACATGGCGGCGAATCGAACGTGAATCAGCAGAGGACTGGCCGTGCTGACGGCCAGCCGCACGAACAAGGCCCACGATCAGTGCCCGTTCACCTTCTCGCTCGCCCTTGCCGCTACGATCGCGTCGGCGTGCTTGCCGACGACTTCGGCGAGATGGTCGAATTTCGCCGTGTATGAGCCGACGCCCGAGGTCGCGGAGCGCAGGTCGACGATCAGGCCGGCCATCTCCGCTTCCGGGATCTGCGCCTCCAGCACGTCCCAGCCTTCCCAACCTGGGCGGCCGTCGAAGCCCAGAATTTGCCCGCGCCGGCCCGAGACGATGGCGGTTGCGCGCGACATGGCTTCGCTCGGCACGGCGATGGAGACGGCGAGGATCGGCTCCAGCAGCGCGGGCCCGGATTTCTCCAGCGCCTCCTGCATGCCGATGCGCGCGGCGGTGCGGAAGGCCATGTCGGAGGAATCGACCGTATGATAGGAGCCGTCCACCAGCGACACGGCGACATCCACGACGGGGAAGCCGAGCGGCCCCTGCGCGCAGGCGTCGCGGCAGCCGGCTTCCACGGAGGAGAAATACTGCCGCGGCACGGAGCCGCCGTGCACCTTCTCCTCGAACAGGAAGCCTGCGCCGCGCTCCTGCGGGCGCACGTCGAGCACGACGTCGCCGAACTGGCCGTGGCCGCCGGACTGCTTCTTGTGGCGGCCGCGCACATGCGCGGTGTGGCGGATCGTCTCGCGATAGGCGACGCCGCTCTTTCTCGCTTCCACCGTCACGCCGAAGCGCGCCGCGAGGCGTTCGAGCGCGACGCGCAAATGCATCTCGCCCTGGCCCGAGAGTTTCATCTCGCCGGATTCCTGATCCTGCGTGAAGATCAGCGAGCTATCCTCTTCGGTGAGTTTCGCCATGGCGGCGGCGAGCTTCACCTCGTCCTTGCGATCGCGGATCGCGAGCGACAGCGCATGCACGGGCTGCGGCGTCGGCGGGCGGCCGGAGATCTGCTGCGGCTTGCCGCCCTTGGAATCGCCGATCGTTTCGCCGGACGCAATGTGATCGAGACGGCCGAAGGCGAGCGTGTCGCCTTCCTCGGCCTTGCCGACCTTGGTCGAGGCCGAGCCGATCATGCGCGAGAGCGACGCAATGCGATCCTCGCCACCGTTGGCGCCCATCACCGTCGCGCCATCCGTGAAGACGCCGCGCAGCACGCGCACGATGGAGAGCTTGCCGCCGTGCGCGGTGTGCACGGTGCGCAGGGACTGGCCGATGGCCGGGCCCGCATCCGCCACGCCGAGACGCGCGCGCGTCTGCGCGATGTTCGGAGATTCATGGCGCAGCGCCTTCAGAAGGCGCGTCACGCCATTGCCGCGCTCGGCCGAGCCGATCAGCATGGGCACGACATGACCATCGCGCAATTCACGCGCGAGGTCGTCGAAGACCTGATCGCGCGGCGGCTCGATGTCGGAGATCAGTTCCTCCATCAGCGCGTCGTCGTAGTCGGCGAGCTTCTCCAGCATCGTGTAGCGCGCTTCCTTTTCCCGCGGCAGGTCGCCGGCGGGCACGTCGATGATCGTGGAGGGCGCGTGCTCGCGGTAGACGAAGGCCCGTTCCAGCGCGAGGTCGATGAAGCCGGTGGCGATGCCGCTCTGCCAGATCGGAATCTGGCGCAGCAGCAGCGGCGCGCGCGAGGCGGGCTGCAACATGCCGAGCGTCTCGTGCACGCGTTGCGTGGCGGCGTCGATCTTGTTGAGGAAGAGGAGGCGGGGGACGCCGAGCTCCTCGAGTTCGCGCAGGATCAGCTGCAGCGCGGGAATCTTGCGCGGGTCCGCCTCGCAGACCACGATGGCCGCGTCGCACAGCGGCAGCACGTCGCGCATCTCGTTGGCGAATTCGACGGAGCCGGGGCAATCGATGAAGGTGTAGCGGTCGCCGAGGTAATCGGCGGTGGCGACATTGGCTTCCACGCTCATGGCGTGGGCGCGGGCCTCGGCGCTGGAATCGCCGACGGAGGAGCCGTCGCGCACGTTGCCCTGCCGGGATATGGCGCCCGTGCGCGCCATGATGCTTTCGAGAAGGGTGGTCTTGCCGCTCTGGAAGGGACCGACCAGCGCGATCAGCCGCGGTCCCATCGCTCTTCTGCCGCCATTGGCCGGCGCGTCGTTCATGGCAAACTCCCGTGACCTGACGGCGCGGGAGCTACGGCGCCCCGCGCCATCGTCTCAGGATCGTTTCACCCTCGCGGGACGATGGCAAGACTCTGGATCAATGTCGAAAGCGGGTCTCGCGCCATCACTTGTGCCGACGGGCGCGCGGCCTGGCGGCCGGTTCCGGCGGCGCATATTCCAGCGTCACGGCCGTGACGCCAGCGGCGACATCAACCCCGATCTGCGCCTGCACCGAGAAAGGCTGCAGGCTGAACGAACGATTGGATCCGCCGACCAGCGCATTGGCGCCGAGGCCGACGCCCGCAGTCGCCGAGGCCCCGACGCCGCCATAGTCGCCGGCAAGCGAGCCCGGCTGCAAGCCTGCGGTGGGGGCGAAGACAGCCCAGTCGAGATGCCCGGGCCCGGTGGCGCCCAGCGCCAGTCCGAAGCGCGAGATCGTGCCGACATAGCGCTCGGCGCGCCCGTCATCCCGGAAGAACCAGCAATCGAGCGCCTTGCTGGAGGTGATCACGACCCCTACGCCGGGCGCGACATCGCATTCGAGCGCGCCGATGCGGGTGGTGTTGGCGGCGGAAGCCGGCAGGATTGACAAGGCCCCGGCGAACAGCGAGGCGGCGACAAGGGTCGTGGCTGCGAATTTCATCTATGTGCTCCAGATGCGTTTGCGTTGTTCCTGGCCGCGCACAAAAGAAAGCGCCGCCCGTTTCGGGGCGGCGCCAAAACGCACAGAGCTGTCGAGGCTGCGTCAGGTCAGGTTGGCGCAGAAGCGCTGGATGCGCGAGCAGGCGTCTTCCAGCACCTTGTCCGACGTCGCGTAGGAGACGCGGAAGTTCGGCCCGGTGCCGAAGGCCGACCCCTGCACCGTTGCGACGCCTTCAGCTTCCAGAAGCTCCGTCACGAAGTCCTGGTCGGTCTCGATCGTCTTGCCCGAGGGCGTCTTGAGGCCGATCGTTCCCGCGCAGGACGGGAAGACATAGAAGGCGCCTTCCGGGCTCGGGCACTTGAGGCCGCGCGCCTGGCCGAGCATGGACACGACGAGATCGCGGCGGGCCTGGAAGGCCTTGCGCGAGGTCGCGATGAAGTCCTGCGGACCGTTCAGCGCTTCGACCGACGCCCATTGCGCGATCGTGCAGGCGCCCGACGTCTGCTGGCCCTGGATCATGTCCATGGCCTTGATCAGCTTCTCGGGCCCGGCCGCGTAGCCGATGCGCCAGCCGGTCATGGCATAGGCCTTGGAC